>JACRAM010000050.1 GCA_016213405.1 Bacteroidota bacterium | reverse complement strand
TGCAAAAGAAGGTTACTACAGTTTATCGGCAAACTACAAACGATTAAAACTTTATGAAACCGCTGTATGCGTCTAAGCATGTACAGTGGTGTGAGAGGTGGCGAAGTTACTTTGTACCTTCGCTTCCTACTTTAATTGTTATTTATGAATTGTGCCCGATACCACCTGCCCGCACAAACCTGCCTGTCGGCAGCAGGTTGCAGGATAGTCGGGCACAGCGGCCTGTGGAGAATTTTTATAGAATAATACAGGGCATTACGAATGTAATCTTGCGGCTTCGCGTAATGCAGGATAGACAATCTTCCACAGACCGCTGTGCGCAAGCATAGCTCCTCCCGATAGTATCGGGAGACGAGGTCGAACATTAATAAAAATAAATCACACATCACATCTCATGCAAATATTCAGCATTTGCACCAAAAGGATTTTCGAAAAGGACGGAGTGGTGAAAACAAAATGGTACAAAGCGGGGATTATGAAAATCACGGACAAGGGAAACCGCTACATCCGGCTCTTTCATCAGCCGGAAACGGAGTTCTACATTTTTGATGTCAAGCCGATGGGAGAGATTCAAAGTGAATAAGAGGAGTAAATTTTTATGCAAGTCAAAAC
Source organism: Bacteroidota bacterium (assembly GCA_016213405.1). Classification (NCBI taxonomy): domain Bacteria; kingdom Pseudomonadati; phylum Bacteroidota; species Bacteroidota bacterium. The sequence continues at coordinate 45,617 of JACRAM010000050.1, read as the reverse complement.
TACTCCCGTTCCCAACTTTCTGCTTGATGAACATCTGAGAAATCTGAAGGGAACAGAACTTAAAATGCTTCTTGTAATTATCCGCCAGACACTCGGATGGAAAAAAGAAAGCGACTGGATTTCCGCAAGTCAATTGAAAGCAAAAACAGGATGTTCCCAGCGTTCCATAACTTCTGCCATTGAAATGCTTGCCGGGAAAAATTTCATTGAAGTTTTTTCTGAAGAAGGAGAATTACTGGATATGCCCGAAAAAAGAAAAGGCAAAAAAAGAATGTTCTATAAACTCTCCAGTATGTTCCATTCGGTTGTGGGACAGCAGGGGAAAACCAGTGGAGAACCCCGAAGTTATCCCCAAACCTGCGCAAAACTTTCCTAGCCGTCTCCGCAATTTTTGCCAATAACAAAATAAACTCATTACAAATAAATATTATTAATAATAAAAAATCATGTCAGAAAAAATACAATTCCAAAATCCAAATAACAAAATCCTGATTGAAGCAGTTTTTATTATCTCCCTTGAAGAACTGGCATTTGTCGTTTTTCCTCATAAAGAAAACCCTTCAAGAATCATATCTGTACTCAGGCATCAGCCAAAAAGGGCAGAAACGGAAGCCAGACGGGAAGTTAAACACCTGCTCAAAAAATTTCCAGAGGTAAAATTGAAAAATCTGGAGTTTGATTACATAGATTCCGGTAACCTGACGCATGGCTGCGCCTATTTCAAAGCAAAAATATCAGGAACGGAGCATGACCTTCGGGAAGTAACCGAGAAAGAAAAAATATTTGTTTATGACTGGGAATAAAATTATCAGCCCAATGAAAAAACAACTTGCTTTCCTCATCAAACGGCTTAAAAAAACACATCAATAAAATTATTCATGGCGATGCGTTAAGAACCATAAAAAGATTTCCAAGCGAAAGTATTGACTGCGTGATAACATCTCCGCCCTACTGGCAGATGCGGGATTACAAGTGGAAAGGACAATGGGGGCTCGAAAAAACATACCACGAATATTTAGAAAACCTCTGGTCACTCATGGAAGAAATAAAACGAGTGTTGAAGAAAAACGGAACAGTCTGGATAAATCTCGGAGATACATATGGTACACAATCAGGCGCGTGCAGGGGAATAAAATATAAGCAGCATGGAAAAATTAAACATGTCGAAGATGGAAACAAACTTCTAAAAGGAAAAGTACCGCAGAAAAGTTTGCTACTTCTCCCGCACCGCTTCGCTATCGGCTGCATAGAAAGAGGATGGCTCCTGCGCAACGACATTGTTTGGGGAAAACCCAACGCCCTTCCAGAAAGCGCCAAAGACCGTTTTTCCAAAAAGCACGAATATGTTTTCTTCCTCGTTAAAAATAAAAAATATCATTTTGACTTAGACAGTATCCGCGAACCGCATCAGGAAGTTTCTCTCAAGAGAATGAAAAGGGCATGGAACGGGCACAGGGAAAAGAGAAGTTCTTTTGAAAACATGAACATTAAAAACATGTGTCATCCAAAGGGAAGAAATCCCGGTGATGTATCTGATTTCTGGAAAATCAACACGCAATCCGGCAAGGACAAGCATTACGCCAAATTCAACACCGCGCTTATCGAAAAGCCCATTCTCGCGGGATGCCCCAAAGGAGGAATAGTGCTTGACCCCTTCTGCGGCAGCGGCACTACAGGAATTAAAGCTATTGAACTCGGCAGAAAATTTATCGGCATTGAAGGTAAGAAATCATACTGCCGAATCGCAAGAAGAAACATTGCAAAAGTTCTGAATTAAAATTTATCTCATCAGAAAAAATTCTATGAAACGAACAAAAAACAAAATCAAATTCAATTATCCGAATGATGTACTTGTACATTTTGAAAAAGAAATTAAAAGAGAGGGGAGTTTTGAGGAGTTTTTAATTGAGAAGAAAGCCGTGGAAACAAAAAACGGGATGAACTTCATCGGTTCATATCCCATTGATAAATACAAAGAAATATTCCTTACCGGAAAATACGATAGCATAAGGCATCTCTATGATACGGAAATACCGTATGTGTTCTGGAGCAAACTCTACGAAGCGTTGCAAATCATAAGAGCCGGAGAAGTAAAATGAAACCTCCTCTTACTTACTACGGGGGAAAACAAAAATTAGTCAGGGAAATATTGCCACTCATTCCGAAGCATAAAATTTACTGCGAGCCGTTCTTTGGCGGAGGAGCCATTTTTTTTGCCAAAGAGCCCACACCGATTGAAGTCATTAATGATACAAACGGAGACTTGATTAATTTTTATCAAGTGATAAAAAATGATTTTAAGAAATTGAAGAGGGAAATTAAAACCACATTACACAGCCGACAATTCCACAAGGAAGCAAAAATAATTTTGCAAAACCCGACACTCTTTGATGAAGTGAAACGCGCCTGGTCGGTATGGGTGCTTGCACATCAGAGTTTCGCTTCTATGTTGGACAGCATCTGGGTGTTTGACAAGAAGCATAACACCACACCACGAAGGATACATAACAAACGGATTGCTTTTGCCGAAGGATACGCGAAGCGGTTGGAGAGAACGGAAATAGAATGCACGGATGCGCTGGAAGTAATCCGCACACGTGATGCAAAAGATACATTCTTCTATCTTGATCCCCCGTATTTCAATTCTGACTGCGGGCATTACAAAAAATACAGAGAAAAGGATTTCAAAAAACTGCTTGATAAACTATCTCAAATCAAAGGGAAGTTTCTTTTGAGTTCTTATCCTTCCGATTTGCTGAAACAATACATCAGGAAAAACAAATGGTTTACTAAAGTGGTGGATAAGCCGTTGTGTGTTTCGTCTATCTGCTCCATTCCGCAGAGGAAGAAGCAGGAGGTGTTGACGGGGAATTATGAAACAAGAATGAAGTAACTACGAAATACAAAAACCTTTCATACAAGTTGACAATAATAGTGTATTTTCTACAATAGGATTGGAAGTATCTTTGAAAATTTTTCAACCGGTATATTTAATTTGTTTGCTTACTTTCGCGCATCTCACAATTGAAGTTCATGTCTACCCGACCTGTTAAATGGATTGTTTTTCTTAGTTGATAACATAATTGGCTTCCTGTGTACAGATGCGAATGACGTGAATATTTTTAGTCCGAAAATTGATCCTCATTTATTGGTTGGATGCGCTGACGGGCTATTTAATGCTTTAAAGCAATTTACTGAAATTACTAAATTAAAAAAACAAAAACAGAAACCCTAACCAACTACTATGGACCCAAAACAAAACACCAACGGAAACTCTTTCTATTTTGAAAGAGGTGAAGATGAAAACAGCGCAACAGTGGTTACTATTAGAAATGGTAAACGTGTGGAGCGTGGATTGTTTGTATTCACCCCAGACGATTTACGGGATATTGAGGAAATCAGAGACCAAGTTGTTGCCGAAATTAGAAGTGAAAGAGACGCCTACGCTGGCTAATACTCTTCTAAAAACCGTCCCTCGCGGGCCGGTTTTTTTTAATTATGCATTTCAAGAAAACTCCTTCTGTAAAATTATTTATAAAAAGATAAAAGCCGCCCATTCCGGAGCGGCTCGAAAAAAAGAACAATCATTCTTCTGTATCTTTCACGAGTTTTTTCAGCAAGTTGATGATTTCGCTGAGATGTTGTGCGCTTTCAATCACCACCGTAAAACAATGCTCATTCCCATTCCAGAATTTTTTCACGGAGGGAGCAAGCGTCAAAGTTTTATGATGCTTGATTTTTTTTTGCATACCCTTTTCAGGATTGGCAATCACAACGGAGAGTTTCTTTTTCCCTAACTGGAAAAACGCAAGGTTGCGGTTTTTCCGCATGGAAATATAATACTGCTTTACCCGGAATTCAAGTTCCTTATCCGCCTTCAGCAACTCTTTCTTGATTTGCAGGAAAATTTCTCTTACAGGTTCTGACACATTTTCCAAATGGTCTTCCACTGTAGATTTTACTTTCCCTTCCTTCACTACTTTTTTACCATTGATTTCTGAAAAGAGCGGACGAACCGTAATGATAGTATCGCCCTTGCACAAAAACTTGCGAAGAAAAATCGGCTTCACTAATTTCCCCCATGTTTCCGTGTAGGTTTCCGTCAGCACTGGCAAATCATTTTTTTCGTTGTTGGTTACAAGCAGCACTGCGGGCTTTCGCTTCAGGATCTCCGCTAAAACCTCTCTTATCTCTCCACTGCCTACCCTTGCTCGGAATTCCTTTTTTAACGCCTTATCCGCGCCTATAACGCCTCCCAGCGCGTCTGCAAACTGCCTTGTGCTTTCTTCGTCTCTGAAAAAAGAAAACAACCGGGTCATCTGGTAGAAAAGGTCGCTGAAAGTTTTTTCGGAAAGGAAAACCTCGAGCAGAAAAAGTTTTGGTTTCTGCTTGTCCTGAAAGTCGAGCAAAATTCCTGCGGGCGAAAAACCGCCAGTGAATTCAATGCCCGTTTTCTCTTGCAAATTAATCAGTAAAGTGTTTCCGCCAAAAAGAATTTTCGAATTGCGCAAGACAATGTCTTCCAACTCGCTCTCTGATTTGATTTTCTTTTCAATCGGCTTGGACTGATGCAATTCAATTGCTTTCTGATAATCCACTGTTAACGGCTGAAGTTTTTTCCCTTCAAGTAGAAAGGCATTTGTGTATTCCACTTGAATCTTTTCCTGATTAGTGGCTGCGGGTAAGTTTTTTGTAGTGTTTTCTTTACTTACCTTTTTTAAAGAACTATTTTTTCTCATGGTAAAAATTTTATCCCCGATAAATCGGGTATGGTTTGACTTAAAGAATTTCTGCATGACAGCATAGCGTGGTGTCGGAAAAACACAAGGGGTAAATCATAAAGAAAAACAGAATAGAGAAAGTGTCAAGGCGATATTTTAAAATCAACCATATCAAAGAAGATTTCACAATTAAAAGCAGTCGTCCAAAAATTTCAATTCACAAATTTGGCTTACCTTTGAGTAAGGTCAACAACGAGTACATTAATAACTTAGATACTATGAAAAGAATAACTGTTAATTTTTTATTTATTTTGTTTGTGGTTCAAAATCTTCTTGGACAAAATTTAGTGAGTTTGACAAATTTTAATGCTTGTAGTATCGATGGAAAACCTTTTGAAACTGAAATCTATTCCTTTTCCTCAAGCAATGAAGCTCGCGACATTGTTCAAAATATTATGGACAAAATCGGATTAAAACCCAATTTTAAAATTAAGGCAGCAAATGTGCCAAATGCTTCCGCTGTAATTGAAAAAGGAGAAAGATATATTTATTATAATGAGGGTTACATTCAAGGAATAAAAAATACAGCAAAGACAAATTGGGCAGCGACTTTTGTTTTAGCACACGAAATAGGTCATCATCTTAACGGTCATACATTAGATAGCATAGGAAGCAGGCCACCAAAAGAACTTGAAGCAGATGAATTTGCTGGTTTTGCTTTATTTAAAATTGGCGCTACTTTAGAACAAGCGCTATCCGCAGTGATGACATTTCCCGAAAAAGCCTGCCCCACTCATCCTGGAAGAAGTGCAAGAATGCAAGCCGTAACGGTTGGTTGGAATAAAGCCAAAGAAGAAAATAATTCTAAAAATGATTCACCAACTATACCCCAAACAAAAAAGGGGAATGATTCTCCTGAAAAAGAAAATAAAAATTGTGAAACTAAAAATACGGGAGATTATTGTTTTGTTAATCAAACATCCCAAACTATTTATGTTGATTTATATGATATGGATAATGAGTACAATAAATTTGGCAGTTCAATACAAGTTAGAACAGGAGATGGTCCCGTTTTGACAATTCAGCCGAATAGTTCGGAGTGCATTTATCAATATCCGGCAAAAGTATGGCAATACACCGTAAAAGGCACGAAAGCTTTAACTTATGGATTAATAACAATAAAATCAGGAAACATATTGATAGAAAAATGCCAAACTAAAACAATTACACTAAATTCTGATGGCAGCAGTACTGCTTCAAAAGAAACAAACCCAACAGCAAAGGAATGCGAAACAAAAAGTACCGGAGATTATTGCTTTACAAATCTTACCAATGAAAAACTTATTGTTACTATAGACGAAAATCTAAACCCGCAATCATTAACGTTAGATCCAAATGAAAGTCAATGTTTTTATAATTTATCAGCCACTTCTCATTCTTACTCAGCGAAACCCGAATGGAAAGGTTATCATGTAAATGCAGTAAGTCAAGGTCAAATACTTATTACAAAATGCAAATCCGAAACAAGGCAGATAAAATAATTCACATCTAATAAAAAACAGCCCGCTGGAATAATAAGTTCCATACGGGCTCTGCCTTTCGGCAGTTGGGGTAGGGATTGGTTCTTATGAAAAAGAATCACAAGCCACCCTATATACCACATAACTTGGCGCACAAGAGAAGTCAAGCTTCTTAGTGAAGGAACAAAACAATTTCTTTCAACTTGCTGCTGATATGACCCAAATCTCCTACATATCCCCAGTTGGAAGTATAATTTTTGAAATCCTTCCTGTGCTTTTTTAATTTCACTTTTAGTTCCTTGAGCAGTAACTTTATTTCTTTCTCTCGTAGCGCATACGCTTCTTTTGCAGTGGGAGCGGTAAAGTTTGTCATTCCTTTTCCATAGATAAACTCAAGGGTAACATCATTCATGATTTCTTTCAGTGAAAATTTTTCTTCAATGGCTTCGCCATAAAGTTTTGTGATTACCACGTTTCCCGTTTCTTCAATATGTGCCGAATAATTTTTTGTTTCATGGCGTAGTTTGGCGGAAGGATGAAGGGGCATAGTATCACTTTTTAAAACATAAGGGCGAATAAAATCCTGCGCGGCTTCGCGTGGCGTAAGCGATTTTTGTTTTTCTGTTTTTTCTTTTGTCATAGTAAATATTTTTAATGAACGTTTCTGGCATGATAACTCCCGAAAGACAGAAGTCAAGAGGTGGCAAATAAAAACCCCTCCGTTAATGGGAGAGGTAAGTTTAAAAGAACAACAATCTGCTCTGCGATAAAGAACCATCCACTTTCTTTTTTGAAAAGACGTTTTTGTACATGTGCCAAAGCTGGGATTTCTCTTTTTCCGGAACACTGAATATACCTGCAGGGCAAAGATTAATGCGATAACCTGTTTTGAAATTATCCGGCTCGAAATTATCGGCAAGTATTACTTCTCCAGGCATATCGTGAATGAACATATTTAGGGCAGCCATCTTCGCGCAGAGCGGGTCTATCTCAATGCCATAATACCGATGCTTTACTTTGGGAGCGTTCTTTGCAAAAGCAAGCAGGAGCCGTCCGCTTTCAACGGCTGTATCAAGTATGCATGCCGGATGAGTCGCTTCGGAGCTGAACTCCTCGGTCATCCCAACGCATAATTGATAGGGAATAAAATACCTGTAACTGCTGCGACTTGCTATTTCCTGCATGTAGAATTCGCCAAGCAAATCAATTCCTTCGAAACCGGCACGCTCATAAAAAAAGAAATGATAGGGAAGTTTCATCAGTGTTTCAAAGGTTCCGCGCTCTTTGTACTCTTTGGCAATTTTTTCGAACTCTTCGGCATAATAAAGCAAACCCGTATTGGGCTTTTTGGTAAAAACCGCCATTGTAACGGTCAGGAAATCATCGAAGACGTCAACCGGATTTTTTCCTTTGGACGCTTCGTTAAAATCACGTTTGAAAAGTGATATCATGGGAAAAGGAATTAGGATTATTGTTTTGAATGAACGAGCCGATGGCATGATAGCGTGGCGGGGAAGAAATGCAATAGGGAAATGATGCGGGGAAATAAAAAGAGTGTGCAGTCAAATAAAAACCCTGACACGATGGTCAGGGTGGTTCCCGGGTCTTTTTTCCGAAGATAACATCAACTGCTTTCTGGGCTTGAAAGCCGGCACGGATAATAAAATGCTTATCGCTCTCAAGTTTTCTTATCCATGCAGATATGTATGCAGAGTCATTTACGCATCGCTGTGCCTCCACACCGGCAAGTGATTTCAGATAACCGGAAGTAATTTCCGCTGTCATTTCTTCAAGGGAAAAATTGTCCCATTGAATTTCTTCTTTCTCATTCCGAGGCAGAATGCGCAATCGCGATGGGAAATCTACACGCACACAGTCGAGCGGGTCACCCCAAACAACATTGAGGCTATTACCATCATAGCAGTATTCTTGTCTGCTACGTGGATTCCGGATAATAACACCGCAGGAATAAATCATTCTCCGGCTCTCGGTTTCCGGAGGAACTATGCCAGCAGGAAGACCAGCACATTGATTTACATTGAACACATAACTAAGGCAGAGCCCGGTTTTCTTTTGGAAAACAACCGGATAAGGATTCTTGCCTTCTTCTACCTGTGCGCCTATTTCATTTATCTGCCTGCGGGTGAGATAATAATTTTCATAATATTTCAGGGAATCCAGAAGAAAAAAATTTACAGCCCGGTAAGGTTTCTTGGTAATAAGATTCACCGGAAAATTTCTGTTGACCCAGAATCTTCTCCAAGGGATAATGTCCTTTTTCAGAAGAGTGATAATTTCATTCGTGATAATTTGGTAAACATCTTTGTTATTTGAAGTAGTTAGTTCCATTGGTATATTATGTTTTTAAGAACAGTTTGAAAGCATGATAGCGTCAGCACGAAAAAAGACAATAGGGAATGGATAAGAAGAAACAAAAAACTATTACAGTCAATTAAAAAACCCCGACACGATGGTCGGGGTGACATTGCCGCTTTATTTACCACACGGTGCACCGATTTTGCGAATCCTGATTTCTCCGCTATGCATGCTTACCTCGATGGTATCTCCCACATTAAAATTAAAAAGCGCCTGGAGATATTTTCCGCCAAGGCGTATTACCGGATGTTGTTTGCTGTCGTGAGCATACTGCCCGTAATATACCTTGAGATTCCGCCTGATAAATTTTTCACTCGATGATTTTTCGCTCATGTCTTGTTTCATTTTGCCTTGCGCCTGTTACGAGAACATAATTCACGGCATCTTGTGCTTTTTTGCAGGCATAAAGAATTAAACGCTTGTCGTAATAAAAGCCATTCAGCCAGTCCTGAATGTATGCCACGCTGTTTTTAAAATACTTTTCTCCGATGCCCGTATAGTATTTCAGATAGCAGGAACCAATTTCCGCTATTATTTCTTCTATACAGACAGATTTTTCAGAACGAAAGTCGTAAGACTCCTTTCTGTTTAACCGCATGGGATGCCCCGTGGCATGAATCAATTCATGGAAAAGGGATTCATAATATGAATCCAAGTCCCGAAAGCATCGGATTGATGGAAGAAAAATGCTGTCTGAAACCACGCAATACTCCGGCTTGCTGCTGCTTTTCCTGACATCAGGCGGCAGATACATTTTTTTTAAAACAGCATCGCAGGCAGGAATTCTCCTTTTTGATTTTGATGTAAGTGGGATTTTGTCTTGGAAAATTATTCGCTGTTGTTTTCTGTTTCTTGATTTTACAAGCGCGGTTCGTTTCCAGCTTTTTTCAAAGACGAGAACGGAATCTCTTTGCAATAGGGCAATGATACGGTTTGTGACAACAAGGTAAATTTCCCGGAGTCTTTTTCTTGTTTCCATAAAGAATTGTTTTGAAAGAACAATAACCATGTGGGATGATGGCTTGGGGAGGGGAGGAAGTCAAGGGGTTGAGGCAACCAATTTTGATTTTATCGTCATCTTTATAACAACCATTTAAAATGTTCTATTTATGAAACCCTCATCTTTTAATAAATGGAAATGTTTGCTCATAATTTTTGTGGCTTTAATCGGGACTTATATAACTATTATTTGCCATTATTGGAATATTCCTGAATCTTCGACTTGGCTTCCTGAATTCACAAAAACAGGAGGAATACTTTTTACCATTTGTACTGCATTTTCCTTAGGAATGTATAATCTCGAAAGGCAAGCTAAATCAACAGAAAAAAAATTATCTGCCATACAAGAATTATCACAGAAGCAAATAGAAGCAAACCGACAGGAAACCCAAAAATTGATTGAAACACTTCATCAAACTACCAATAAACACATAGTAAAAATTGAAGAATCAACATCTTCCTATATCCATGCATTGAAAAATTCTGTTGGTGAAGAAATTAAAGCCCACAAACAAGAAACAAGTGAATTAATATCTGCTAATGCCAAATCTACAGTTGAACAAATTCAAGCAGTAAAAGAGTCGGTAGAACAACACATATCTATTCATAAAGAAGAAACAAACAAGGTGGTTAATGCACTTTCTGAATCTACCGCTTCGCATATTAATGCCTTAGAGAAAAATATTGGAAGACAGATTAATTCACAAAAAGACGAAATGCAAAAACTGATTCTTGCTGTTGCTGATTCGAGTCAGAAGCAAATAGATAAACTTGAGAAGAGCACGAAAAAACAAATTAATGCTGATAAGGAATTTGTAGATAAACAAATTGCAGCTCGTGAAAAAGAAATATTAAAGGTTATAAATTCCGTCACTGATTCAACCCAACAGCAGTTAGAAAAAATAGAAGAATCCACATTGAAACAAATTCGTGCTATTCATGAATCTACCTCTGCACAAATTCAAGCGAACGATAACAACACTCAAAAAATTATTCGCAGAAATGATGCAAATATTTTTCTGCTTACGAAAATTATACATCACCAGATACTTGATAAGCGTGAAATGAAATACAGTCAGTATCTTCAAGCTAATGATAAAATGGAGGACATTCAGCGATGGAAACTTTGGCGCGCAGAATCAACAAAGCGAACACAATTAATAGACCAACAATATGTGGTAAATAATTTGTCTAACCAAATAGATGAATTGGATAAAGAACTTCAACTTCTGAATCGGTTTTTAATTCTTAATTCAAACAATCAAGATAGGAGAAACCTTGAATAAATAAAAAATAAATAGAAAACCAGCTAGCAAACCCAATTGTTTTTAAATATCCAAAAAACGATAAAATATAGAATTAATTTTATGTTTTTCTTTCAGATCATCAGCATTCGCTCCATCTACTGTTATTTTATATTTTAAATAATAGTAATACCTCCAAAAATATGATATCAGGATACTAATTATTGCTGTGACTGCAATTGCACTTAAAACCCAACCAAGGTGTTCCAAAGAAATTCTTAGCGTTCTAAAAAATAAAATAAATGATGAAACAAACTGTAGGAAAATAGAGAACTGCCAAAAGATCGCACAAAACAATGGGACATAGGATTTTCCACCCATATGTTCTTTATGCTCTGCGCTGAAGGATTTTTTACCAAATATTTCCTGATAAAGAGGAGTGCCAAGAGCGGTCTTTCTGATATTCTCAACAACTTTTTGATCCCTTCTAAAGCTATACGCAATTTTTAAAGTAAAGGCACTAAGAGTTATTAATGCGATTTGAATAAGCAGCCATGAGCCAATTAAGTGACTAATAGCGTAGCTTATAATCTTTCCTTCATCATCCCTAGCAACGTCCCAAAACTTCGCTTCATCTGTAATATTGACAAAGACAACGCCAAATGGAATTGCTGATACAAGAATTGCTGAAAAAAATTGTAGAAATATTCGTTGCTGATGATTTTGATTTTCGGAAAACTGATTGTGAAAAGATTTTAAGATTTCCTTCGTAACATCTTTTTTTTCTTCTTCGTCCATTGGTTTTTATTTATTGTGGCTCAGAAAATCGCACCCAGCTTAGCACCCAAAATCGCACCCAAGCCCGTAGAACTCTCTCAAACCTTTAGTTTCTTCTAAAAAAAAGTGGCACCTCCCGGATTTGAACCGGGGACACACGGATTTTCAGTCCGTTGCTCTACCAACTGAGCTAAGATGCCATTAATTGTAAAAACGGATGGCAAATGTAAATAAATCTCTGTAATCTGGAGATAACTTGTAACGGATGGAATTCCTTTATTAGTTTTGCCCGATGAATTTAGTAATTGACATAGGAAATACCCTCACGAAGACAGCCGTCTTCAACGAAGCTGAACTTTCATCTTTTTCTTCATTTGAAAAAATTTCGACTGATGTTCTGAGAGAGTTGCTTTTGAAAAACTCTTCGGTAAAAAATGTGATTCTTTCTTCAGTAACAAACCACGATAAAGATATTTCCGGATTTCTTAAATCAAAATATTTTTTTATTGAGTTATCTGCCGCTACAAAAATTCCTATTGAGAATATTTATCAATCAAAACAAACGCTCGGCAAAGACAGATTGGCTTGTGCAGTTGGAGCAAACTTTCTTTTCCCAAATCAAAATGTTCTGGCGATTGATGCCGGCACCTGTATCAAATATGATTTTGTAAATGCGAAGAGTCAATATCTCGGAGGCGGAATTTCTCCCGGTATTGATATGCGTTTTAAAGCGCTGAATCAATTCACGGATAAACTTCCGCTTCTTAACTACAAACAGTTTGACAAACTCATAGGAGAAAATACAGATGAATCAATTTTATCTGGCGTAATGAATGGAACTGCTGAAGAAGTCCGCGGAATCATTGCAAGATATCTCCAACAATATCCTGATGTAAAGGTCGTTTTCACAGGCGGTTATTTAAAATTCTTCGAAAGGATTTTTAACATTTCAGGTAACGAAAATTCAAGCATCTTTGCTGATTCATTTTTAGTGCTGAAAGGATTAAATCAGATTTTAAAATTTAATGAAAAAAAATAAGTTCAGTATTTTCTTTTTGGTATTTGCTATCTGCTATCTGCCATCTTATTTCTGCTATTCCCAGTCATTAACCAACTCTCCTTATTCGCGCTATGGATTAGGAGAACTTCAGTATGGAGGTTTTGCCAACAACATTCCTATGGGTGGGATTTATAACGCGGTTCAGAATGACACAACAGCTCCTTTCTATATCAATACGTCCAATCCCGCATCACATGCCTCAGCCCGGCTAACTGTTTTTGACTTCGGACTGAAAAGCAATACAACAAATCTTGAAACACAGGATAAAAAATTTCTTTCTAATCAAACTGCTCTTGCATACATGGCGCTGGCTTTTCCTGTGGCACAATGGTGGGGCGCCAGTTTTGGTTTGTTGCCGTACAGCACAGTGGGATACAAAATTCATGATGAAAAGGAACAGGACAGCATCGGCACTGTGAAATATTCTTATGTTGGAGAAGGAGGAATCAACCAAATATATTTTGGCAATGGGTTCAGGAAGAAAAATTTTTCGGCAGGGGTAAATGTTTCTTATCTCTTTGGTGATTTAATCTTCAGCAGCCGGGATTCATTTCCAAAGGCGTCAAATTTTTTTAATACAAAATTTTCGCAGACGACACGCGTGAGCGATTTTCATTACATATTCGGAGCGCAATACAAATATCTATTGAAAAATAACTGGTCACTGACGCTTGGCGCCACGGGCGGGTTAAAGACAAATATCAATGTGAAGAAAACAACTTTTGCCGCTACTTATAAAAATGATTTCGGAGTAGAAGTAATGAAGGACACTATCATTAATAATGAAGATGTGAAAGATACTATTACCATGCCGATGATGTTGGGCGGTGGGTTTGTTTTAAAGAAAGGCGAGAGATGGATGATTGGATTTGATTACTCCACGCAGAACTGGGCTTCGTTCAAATCATTCGGGCAGGATTCGCTTTTAAAAAACAGCCAGCGCATTGCGATGGGAATGCAATACATCCCAAATAAAAGTGCCGGAACAAAAGAAGAGTATTTCAAAAAAATATTCTATAGGGTAGGATTCGCCTACACAAGTTCTTACATGGAGTTAAGAAATACTTCTCTCAAAGAATTTGCCATCACTTTTGGCGCAGGATTTCCTTTGAGAAAAATAAAAGTTGGCGAAACGTATTCGCAGTCTATCATCAATGTTGGATTTGAAATCGGGCAGATGGGAACCACTGAGAACCAACTTATCAAAGAACAGTATTTAAAAGCGGTTATCGGATTTACGTTGAATGACAGGTGGTTTATCAAGCGGAAGTATGATTAAAAATGTACGATGTACGATGTACTATGTACGATGTAAAAACAAATTGCATTTTCCCTTATACCTTATACCTTTTACCTTGTGCCTTCTTTTTTCTTCCTGCCAGACCGATATTAAAACCATCAACTTAATTACTTCGGCAAAAAATCTTCCTTCCGAATCGATGAAGGATGCGGAGATTATGTACAGCGATTCCGGAAAAGTGAAAATGAAACTTATGGCTGTGCAACTCGACCGGTATGTTGACAAGCAATACATTGAATTCCCCCTCGGTGTGAAAATACTTTTCTATAACGATTCGATGAAGATTGATTCGCAACTGAAAGCAGATTATGGCATCCGCTACGAAAAAGAAGGCAGGATGGACGCAAAAAGAAATGTGGAAGTGGTGAATGTGAAAGGAGAAAAACTGAATACGGAACACCTGATATGGGACGAAGCAAAAGATAAAATATATACGGAAGCGTTTGTTAAAATCACTACGGCTGACGAAATTATTTATGGAGACGGATTGGAATCAAATCAGGATTTTACAAAATATAAAATCAAAAACATCAAAGGAACAATTAACCTGAAGGACGATGCCGAAAATAAAAATGAGTAATTTTAATTCATGAAATTTTCCAAGCCGCAAAAAATAAAAGAACTCGCCTCGCTGATTGGAGCAGAGATTACTGGCAATTCAGACTTGCTTATTTACGGAATTAATGAACTCAATGTTATTATGGATGGAGATATTGCTTTTGTTGATCATCCGAAATATTATGACAAAACCCTGAAGTCGAAAGCCGCTGCAATCATTATCAATAAAAAAGTGGAATGCCCTGCCGGAAAAGCATTGCTTGTTACTGACGATCCGTTCAGCGCGTTCAATCGTATATCGTCTCAGTTTTCATCACGTTCGTTTTCACAAAAGGCAATAAGCGATTCTGCGGTTATTGGCAAGAACACGCGCGTTATGCCGAATTGCTTCGTTGGAGATAACGTGAAGATTGGAGACAACTGCACCATCCATCCCAACGTAAGTATTTATGACAACTGCATCATCGGCAATAATGTGATTCTGCATTCAGGAGTTGTGATTGGAGCAGATGCATTCTATTATAAAAAACGTCCGGCTGGTTATGACAGATTACTCTCCTGCGGAAAAGTGGTGATTGAAGATAACGTGGAGATTGGCGCACTGTCAAGCATTGATAGAGGTGTGACGGGAGAAACCATTATCGGAAACGGAACAAAAATTGACAATCATGTTCAAGTCGGACACGATACTAAAGTCGGAAAGAATTGTTTGTTCGCTTCGATGGTTGGAATTTCAGGCGCCTGTGTGATTGAAGACGATGTGGTGCTTTGGGGACAAGTGGGCGTGCCAAGCAAAATAAGAATCGGCAAAGGGGCTGTGCTGCTGGGACAATCTGCACCTGCAAAAGATGTGGAAGGCGGCAAAACATATTTGGGCAGCCCGTGTGATGAATCCATGAAAAAATTCAGGGAACTCGCCATGCTTCGTAAACTTCCTGAGATTTTTGTGAAGATGGAAAAATGATTGGAGAATCCCCAAGGGATTCAACCCGAATAACTCCACATGAAATGTGGAGAACGAAACATGAACTAAATCTCAACCCTGAAAGGGTTGAATACCTCATGAGTACTTACACGCAAATTCTTTATCAGATTGTTTTTTCAACACACTCGCGCGAAAGAACACTTACAGAAAAGAACAGCACCGAACTTTATAAATATATTTCAGGAATCCTGAAAAATAAAAAATGCCATTTATACCGTATCAACGGAGTGGAAGACCATATTCATATCATAGTTCATCTTCATCCGTCAATTGCTTTGGCAAATCTTGTAAAAGACATAAAACTTGCAAGTTCAGAATGGATTAAGAGTAAAAATATATTTCCGCATTTCAATGGTTGGCAGGATGGATATGGCGCTTTTACTTATTCAATCGAAGCAAAAGACCGGCTGATTGAATATGTGAAGAATCAGAAAGAACATCATGCCAGAAAAACATTTCGTGAAGAGTTTATTGAATTGCTGAAAGAGCATAAAATTGAATTTGAAGAAAAATACGTATTGTGAATATTCAACTCCTTCGGAGTTGTAGTTCGAAAGACATTACTTTCTCTGCATTTCATACGGAGTTTCTCCGCATTTCATACGGAGTTATTCATATTTGTCCCGCTTCGCGGGACAGCAGCAAAACATTCTGAAAGATCTTAATAAATAATTTTCAACTCAGGCAACCAATCACCTTACTTATACGTCTTATGTATGAGATTACACAGATTTCAGAACAAAAGAAAAGATTAAACCGATTGCATTTTATTGTTTCATCGCTGTAATCGTTTTTAAAATCAGTGTAATCTCAGTATAAAATACTTGTTGTACATTTACCCCGTTGGATATGATTATGATAAACTTATACTATTCACAAACAGATTATCCTAAGGGGTTTACTTCTTGAAAAACTACGGTAAAAAAATGTCTGAATCAATAAGCGCCAGAACAATGTCCAAGTCCAAATTGCTGGATGTGAAGCTTGCTTCGCTATTGGAGGTTACAAAAGCGATAAACGCCAATACCAAAACTCCCGAACTGCTTAAGATTTATGAATCGGTTCTCAAACATCAGTTAAATGTTGGCTCACTTATATTGTATGCCTATGACGGAGGATGGAAATGCGTTTTGAAATTCGGAATGGATGCCGCCTTCACCACTGCCGAAGTAGAGCGCTACCTTTCTCCCATTAAAGATATAACGCTCATGGATTTTGCTCCATCGGGCGAACTCGTTCCCATTCAGAAAGCCCTCAAGCAGCACAATGTGGATGTGGTTATTCCCGTGTTTCATAAAGATCAGGCGCTTGCATACGCCCTCATCGGTGATTTGGATGAAGAACAAATAGGAATGGGAGCCAGCGTAAAACATCTGAACTTTATTCAAACGCTCACCAATATTTTAGTAGTAGCCATCGAAAACAAACGCCTCGCAAAAGACAGCGTGCGGCAGGCATCCATCAAAAAAGAATTAGAAGTTGCCTCGCAGATGCAGCACATGCTCTTCCCCGAAATTCTCCCCAATGATAAACAACTGGAAATGGATGCGGTTTACATCGCCCACGAAGAAATCGGAGGCGACTATTATGATTTCGTCCGCATCAATGAACACGAAGTGGCGTTTTGCATTGCCGATGTATCCGGAAAAGGAATTTCTGCCGCCCTGCTGATGAGCAACTTTCAGGCAAACATGCGCATTCTTCTCCCCCGAACCGATTCACTTGCCGACCTGGTGCATGAACTCAACAAAAAAGTAAACGACACCGCAAAAGGAGAACGCTTCATCACACTTTTTGTCGCCAAATATAACATCATCACACGCATGTTCACCTACGTGAACGCAGGGCACAACCCACCGCTCGTGCTCAGCCCCGATGGCACCGTGAGCATGCTCAGAACCGGATGCACCGGGCTTGGCATGCTCGATGATTTGCAAAAAGTAAAAGAAGGCGTGGTCAGTTTTGAACCCGGCACCGTGCTGCTGTGCTATACCGATGGAGTGGTGGAACAAGAAAACGAAGCAGAAGAAGAATTCTCAATGAAACGGCTGAAAGAACTTTTACAACATAACGGGCGCACTTCTGCCGAAGGCAAACCCATGCGCAAAATAAAAGACCTCAACAAACACATCATCGCAAGCGTGATAGAATACAAAGGCGCCAAAGAATATCTTGACGATATTGCCCTGCTCACCTGCCGCATTTTCTAAAACTTCCAAAAGTAAAATTACTTGGGCGTGCCCTCCGAAGCGGAGGTCGGGCTTTCCGTTCCAATCCCTGACCGAAGCGTCAGGGGATTTCCACTTCAATCCCTCACGCAAACCCCGTAGGATATTGTTTTCTTGCTTTACCATCATTGGTCAATGAATTATCCAACGGGGCAAAAGACAAATACAGATTATACCGATGAAGGCAATCAAGTACTGATGTTACGCACAAGTCATTTTTTTAAAAATATTCAATATTCAATACGCAATGTTCAATGTTCAATGAATTGCACTGTTTTTTTTACTTGAGAATTGAGAATTGAACATTGAATATTGAACATTTTGCGTAATGTGAGTCAAGTAATCGGTGTAATCTTTCTAAAATCTGTGTAATCCAAGTATATCTTTTATGTCTTCTTTAAAAATTGTTGTGATAGTTTGAAAGATTATTATGTATATTTGAAAAATTGTTGTGAAAGTTTTAAATATATTGATGAAAACTTGAAAAATATTGATGTTATTTTTAAAAATAATGATGTAAGTTTGAAATATAATGCTTAGTTTTGCACATCTTCATATCAAAACATCAACAAAAACAATCAAACCATGCTAAAATTAGACATAGACAAGCATTGCCGAGCACGAAATCTCCCAAACACGGCTGCTTATCTGAGGCAGAACGGAATTTCACACTGGGTATCCCACCAACTTGCAAACAATCAAAAACTAAGCATCGGCTTTTATGACCTTGAGCAACTATGCGTTATTTTCAAATGCACGCCCGATGATTTGTTTGAGTGGATTCCTGACACTGCCGAAGAAGAAAAAAACACCCGGCACCCGCTTGCCTTTCTTAAAAAAGGAAAAAACATTTCAGATGACATCAGCAACCTCTCCTTTGCACAACTAAAAGAAATTACAAAAATAATCAGAGAGAAAAAGTAAAGAATGAACTAGGACTTACGCACTCTGTGAAACTCTGTGTTTCTCCGTGAACTCTGTGTTGAAAATTTTAACACAGAGAACACAGAGTTTTAAGAGTTTCGCAGAGAAATACAAAATTGCGTAAGTCCTATGAACAAACTCCCAAAATCGAAATAACACCTTTATTCGTAAATTCGCCCTCCATTCTTAATCCGTAAAACATGGCACTCGAAGAAAAAGTAAATGCAGATATAAAAACAGCAATGCTCGCCAAAGACCAGCCCAAGCTGGAGGCAATACGCAGCATCAAAGCAGCGCTGCTTCTTCTGAAATCATCGGGCAAACCTGTTACCGAAGAAGAAGAGATAAAAGCCATGCAAAAGATGGTGAAGCAAAGAAAAGAAGCCGCAGAAATTTATCATCAACAAAACAGAAAAGATCTGGAAGAGGTAGAATTATTTCAGGCGGCAGTTATTGAAGCCTATCTCCCCAAACAGATGCCGGAAGCGGAAATAAAATCAATCGTAGCGCAAATCATTTCTCAAGTGGGTGCAACTTCCCCTGCCGATATGGGAAAAGTAATGGGTGTGGCAACCAAACAACTTGCCGGAAAAGCGGATGGAAAAATCATTTCTACTCTTGTTAAGCAAATGCTGAGCCCCTCCTAATCCTCCCCATTGGGGAGGACTTTCTATTCTCCCTCCCTAACGGGGAGGGTTGGGGTGGGGCTTTTCTTGTATACAAAAAACATCAACCCCGCACTTATTACAGCGCTTACATAAACAAAATATATCGGGCTTCCGTTTGAGCCGATGGTTTCGGCAGTTTCAGAAATGCTTCCTTTGCCAACAAGATAAGCAAACACCACCGCCATTCCGTTATTCAAAAAATGAAAGAGCATGGAAAGCCACAGCGAACCGCTCCATATATATAGGTAACCAAGCACAACGCCTAAAAGCATGCGCGGAAGGAATCCGTAAAACTGGGCGTGAAGTGCGCTGAAAAGTATGGCGGTAATCCAAATGGCTGCGTGTTTGTTTTTCGTCCATTCAAAAAAAACATTTTGCATGCATCCGCGGAAAAGAAGTTCTTCGCCCACAGCAGCAAGCAATGCGACAACAATAATATTTACAATTAAATCTCCTATGCCATTCATTTGCAAAAATGCATCCGTAAGTTTCTTTAAACTTTCTTCGCTGGTCTTCATCCAGTTTTCTAATCCCGACATGAAACCCGGAAGAGTAAGATGGCTATTCAGTTCTCCTGTCCAGTTAATCACCGGCATCACAGCGAAAACAAGAAGGATGACAACGATTCCGATAACCGCGCTGAATCCTTTGTTGATCTTCAGGTAAGAAATTTTTTTCTCGGAAGAATAGAAGGCAAAAAGAAATGAAGGAATGATAAATGCAAATAAAACGCTTACTGCCTGAGCAATCTTCATTCCCTTAACTATATTTGGATTGGAGAAATCTTCCAGTTTCGCCAAATCCTTCATAGATTGTAAATCTGCATAGGGAAGAATGATAAGCACCTGAATCACAGAAGCGATTCCTAAACACAAAAGAAATAATCCAAGCAGGAGAAAAAATTTTCCCGAAGGATGAAATCGCTGGATGGTGGTTTGTATAGACATTTGTTTGTATTTTTGTGCTTGGTTCAGCAAACATAAAACAATTGATAGATATTTTTTGTTTGATTAACATAAATTAACAAACACTTTGGTAAAAATCGGAAACATACAACTCGGAGAATTTCCTTTGCTCCTCGCACCCATGGAAGATGTGAGCGATCCTCCATTCCGTTTTGTGTGTAAGCAGAACGGAGCTGATTTAATGTACACTGAATTTATTTCTTCTGAAGGGCTTATTCGGGATGCGAAAAAAAGTTTGAAGAAACTTGACATCTTTGATTACGAGAGACCTATCGGCATTCAATTTTACGGAGGCAATATTGATTCGATGAAAGAAGCAACAGAAATTATTGCCTCAGCAAAACCTGATTTGATTGACATTAATTATGGATGTCCTGTGAAAGGAGTTGCGTGCAAAGGTGCGGGCGCGGGTTTGCTTCAGGATATTAATAAAATGGTGAGGATAACGGAAGAAGTTGTGAAAAGCACAAAACTTCCGGTTACGGTGAAAACAAGGTTGGGCTGGGATGACACAACAAAAAATGTGGTGGAAGTTGCTGAACGATTGCAGGACATCGGCATACAAGCCATCACCATTCACGGACGAACCCGAAAGCAGATGTACAAAGGACCGGCAGACTGGACATTGATTGGCGAGATAAAAAATAATCTCCGAATGAAAATTCCGATTTTCGGAAATGGTGATGTGAACTCGCCTGAGTTTGCCATTGACATGAAAAATAAACATGGAGTGGATGGAGTAATGATTGGAAGGGCATCCATCGGCTATCCATGGATTTTTCGCGAGATAAAACATTTTATTGCCAACGGAGTGCATAGGGACAAGCCCACCGTTGAAGAAAGAGTGCAAACTGCGCGTGCGCATCTGCAAAAATCAGTTGAATGGAAAGGAGAAAAAGTTGGCATACTTGAAATGCGCAGCCACTATGCAAATTATTTCAAAGGGCTTCCTCATTTCAAGGAAACACGCATGAAACTGGTGACTTCATTTTCGCTGGAAGAAATTTTTTCAACATTTGAACGAGTGAAGGAAATGTATTCCGAAGAAATAACCGCTCAATAATATCCTAATTCATATGGAAAAGAAAGACAAACGTGTTGACGCTTATATTGAAAAAGCGCAGCCATTCGCAAAACCTATTTTAAAACATCTTCGCAAACTAATCCACGAAGCAAATCCGGAAGTGAAAGAAACTATCAAATGGAGTTTTGCTTCCTTTGATTATAAAGGACCGTTCTGCTCCATGGCATCGTTCAAGCAGCATGTGGCATTCGGATTCTGGAAATATAAATTGATAAAAGATCCGAGGAATTACATGGGTGTTCGTTCCAATGAAGGCGGAGAAGCAATGGGCAACATGGGGAGAATTACAAGTTTAAAAGATCTTCCTCCTGATAAAGTGCTGATTGATTTTATCAAGCAGGCAAAGAAATTGAATGATGAAGGTGTGAAACTCCCCCCGCGTCCGAAGAAAAAACAAGTTGCATTAGTAATTCCATCTTATTTAATAAACGCAATTAAGAAAAATAAAAAATCTCTCGCAACATTTGAAAAATTTTCTCCTTCCTGTAAGAAAGAATACGTGCTGTGGGTTACTGAAGCAAAGACAGAAGAAACCCGCAATTCCAGAATGCAATTAGCAGTAGAATGGATGAGTGAAGGGAAAAAACGAAACTGGAAATATGAGAAGTGCTAGTTGAATTTCTTCGTAAAGATTCTTACCGGATACCAGGCTGCAAAAAATCCTATCAGCATGACTGTTGTAAAGACGAGAGCTAAATCCATTGGAATGATTTTTATAGGATAAGCGTCCACCACAAATCCTTCGCTGAACGGAACAGGTTTGAATTTTATTTGTATCCAGCAGAGCAGCAGTCCGAGCAGAAGTCCGCTTACCGCGCCAGTAATTGTAATCATTAATCCTTCGCGCATAAAAATTTTTCTGATGAGGCTTTTATCTGAGCCAAGAAACATCAGTGTTTGAATATCTTTTTTCTTTTCTATGATCAGCATGGTCAGCGAACCAATGACATTGAATGTTGCAATAACAAGTATGAAAGCAAGGATCAAAAATGTCCACCATTTTTCTGAATTGATGGTTTTAAAAAGAACTTCGTTTTGCTCGAAGCGGGTTTTAATATCAAATCCCCCTGCTGCGCTTTCCCCCTTTACAAAGGGGGACAAAGGGGGATTTTTAAATATTAATTCAATTTCTTCTTTCACTTTTTCTTTATCTATTCCTTTCGCTAAACCAATCTCAATCGCGCTTAGTTCATTGGTTCTGTTCAATAATTTTTTTGCAAGAGAAAGAGGAATGATACAATAGCGATAATCAAAATCATCATTCAAAGAAAAAATACCTGAGACTTCAACACTGCGGATGAGAAATGCATCTTCAGGATTAATCACTGACTGGTTTCCTCTCTTGGGTACATAAATCTCAAGCGGATTCATAAAATCAGTGAGAGAAATATTTAAGCGTCTTGCAATTCCATAGCCAAGCACAGCGTAATCAATGCTGTCCTGCTGTAAAAGAAATTCTCCTTCGCGAATAACGGTATCGAGGCGGGTCATCTTCACAAAGTTATCGCTCACGCCTTTGATGGTAGCGATGACTTGTTTGTCATCATATTTAAGTAAGGCATTCTCCTGTAATACTTCTGTATAGTAAACCACTCCGTTCAGCTTTTTTATTTTCTCCGCTGTTTCAGGGTCAATCACAAATGTTTTTCCTTCTTTGGATGAAATTTTTATGTCCGGGTCAAACGTGTTGTAAAGTCCGAATACCAGGTTGGAAATTCCGTTGAAAGCGGAAAGCACAATGATCAGTGCCATGGTTCCGATGCAAACTCCCGCTACAGAAATAAATGTGATGATATTAATCGCATTGTGCGATTTCTTGCTGATGAGATAGCGTTTGGCTATAAAAAAAGATAAATTCATTAAATCACCGAAAAACGAAATTAAACGAAAAATACGAAAGAGAAAATTTAAACATTCTCTTTCACATTTACAATTCTCTTAAATGTTGCTCCTTCTTTTCCAAAGTTAATGAGAATGGCAAGTTTTAGATTCTTCTCCTGCATGTAGTATAACACCTGATCGATATGCGCTTTTGAAAAGTGAAAGTTTTTTTTCAACTCAACAATGACTTTCTCTTCTACAACAAAATCAATAAATTGTTTATTGACTATTTTATTCCTGAATTTTATAGGTATATATTCCTCTTTTGTATAAGGAATTATTTTTTCATCAAAAAGAATCGCCATTGCTCTTTGATAAACCTTTTCGGGATGCCCGTATCCCAATGATTTAAATACTTCAAATGAGCAACCAACTATTTTATAACTCAAATCAGGATAAACTAAATCATCTCGTTTAAGTGTTGGCTGTTTCATTTCGTATTTTTCGTACTATTTCGTGTTTCGTAGATTACTTCCATGTTTTCACAATCAATCCTGTTCCTGTTTTGTGAGATGTATTGGTATCAAAATAATTCAGGATAAAAGCAAACGGATAAGTAATGATGTAATAAAACGGAATGATGATGAAAAATAATTTTGTTGTGTTCAGCATTATCATCGGGTATTTCATAGACAATCTCCATGAAATTTTTCCAGGCGTGCCGTAATCGTAGCGGGCATCCACTTTTGAAAATCCAGCGAGTTTCAATTTATCTTCAATCTCTTTTATGTTGTAGCCATCGCGCACGTGCTCGCCAATGAAAGAGCCCTCATGTTCTTCGTGTACATCGCTTCCGCCCTGATCGGAGGGAGTGGAGATGAGCAGCATCCCGCCTTTTTTAAGAGAAGCGAGAATGTTTTTAAATACAAGAACATCTTCAAGAATATGTTCCATTACATCAACTGACAATGCGAGGTCAAATTTATTTTCCTGAACAAATTTTGTAAGGTCAGCCACTTCAAACTTCACATTCTTTTTTCCAATCTGCTGAAAGAAATTATTGCAGTCAGCCACCTGTTCATCTTTCACATCCACAGCAAGGATTTCTGCTTTCGGAAATTTATTTGTCATCCAATAGCTGTATTGTCCAAATCCGGAACCAGCATCAAGGATATTGACCCCCTCTCCTTTGGAGAGGGCTGGGGTGAGGCGTTTTATTTCCTTATGCACATGCCATGCTCTTAGTAAAAGCAGGTCGAGCAAATGATAAAACGCCTTCCGTAAGAAAGGCGATTTATTGAAAACATTCCCAAGCGAACGCTTTATCGGGTCGTATTCCATTTATTTCTTCTTCTTTTTGGTATACGCTTCATCCAGTTCGTTTGAAGATCCGGCATCGGCAATTTTTACAAATAGCTTGTCGATTTTTTCTGCATAGTCAGCCGATTCATCTATGAAGAAAGCAATTTCAGGTACAACCCTAAGTTGTTTTCCCACACGCTTTCCTAAAAAATTTCTTATTTCTTTAACCTGTTTCCTTACTGCATCCAAAGTTTTTTCTTTGTCTTTCGCCCCGAATATGCTCAGGTAAGTTTTAGCAAATGATAAATCGGGACTCATAAAAACATAAGTAACTGTAATCAAGCCGGAGCCGAAAGCATTTTTCATTTCCTTCTGAAAAATATCGGCAATCTCTTTTTGAATTAAACTTGAAACTTTATTTTGCCTGAGTGTCGCCATAAATCTGCGAAAAGCGAATTTATACGAAAATACGAATGAGAGCGTTGGGAAAATGCTTTGTTACTTTTCGTACTTTCGCAACGTTTCGTTTTTCGGTGATTTAATGAAAAGATTCCTTCATATTCTCAGCTATGTCCGCGGTTACTGGAGCTATGGAGTTCTGAATATTATCTTTAATATTCTCTCGGTTGTTTTTTCTCTTTTCTCTCTCTCCATGATTGCTCCGTTCCTTAATCTTCTTTTCCTTAAGCAGACGGATGAGTATGCAACCATTCTTGCTAAAGGAGTTCCCGAATTAAAAGCATCTGCCAATTCTCTCATAGATAATTTCAATTATTATCTCTCTCAAATAATAATGGATAAAGGAAAACTGAACGCGCTGATCTTTATCTGCTTCCTGGTGGTTGCGATTATTTTTCTGAAAAATGTTTTCCGCTATTTCGGAATGTATTTCATGGCGAATGTGCGCAACGGAGTGGTGAAGGATCTGAGAAATGCCATGTACAAAAAAGTTCTCGCGCTTCCGCTTTCCTATTATTCCAACGAACGCAAAGGCGATCTGATGTCGCGCATGACCACCGATGTAACAGAAATAGAATGGAGCGTGATGCAATCCATCGAAATGGTTTTTAGAAACCCAATCAATATTATTATTCTGCTTTCAAGCATGATTTATATGAGTCCGAAGCTTACGCTGATAGTGCTGGTGCTGATTCCGATCCCTGCAGTGCTGATTGGATTGGTGGCAAGCAGTTTGCGAAGAACATCGGTGAAAAGCAAAACAAGATTGGGACTTTTATTTTCCATGATTGAAGAAACGCTTGGCGGACTCCGCATCATCAAAGCGTTTAACGGAGAACTATTCATGAATAAAAAATTCGTGCAGGAAAATAATTTCTACACGCAAACGATGATTCGCATGTACCGAAAGGTTGATCTGTCATCCCCGCTCAGCGAATTCCTTGGCGCTTCCATATTGATGGCATTGGTTTATCTCGGTGGAAAACTGGTTTTGGATGAATCGCTTGAAGCATCCACCTTCATTACTTACATCGCAGTTTTTTACCAGGTGATTGCTCCTTCGAAAGAACTCACGCAGGCATTTTACGCCATCCAGCGCGGACTGGCTTCAGCAGAGCGCATAGAAAAAATTGTGAAAGCGGAAGAAGCCATTAAAGAAGTTTCATCTCCTGTTACACTTTCCACTTTCAATAATGAAATTGAATTCAGAAATGTTTCTTTCTCCTATACGCGTGGTGATACAGGATATGTTCTGAAAGACATCAACCTGAAAGTCCCGAAAGGGAAAACCGTTGCGCTGGTCGGTCAAAGCGGCTCAGGAAAATCTACACTGGCAGACATGCTCCCGCGTTTTTATGACCCCGACAAAGGCGAAATTCTCATAGACGGAATTTCAATCAGGGATTTGAAAATTACTTCGCTCCGCGATCTGATGGGAATAGTTACGCAGGAATCTATTTTGTTTAATGATACAGTGGCAAATAACATAGCATTCGGAGCCCCCCCTCCCCCCGAAGGGGGGAAAACAGGTGGTGGAATTTCTGAATTCCCCCTTCGGGGGATTGAGGGGGCTGCCAAAATTGCCAACGCCCACGATTTCATCATGCAGATGCCTGAAAAGTACCAGACCAACATTGGAGACAGAGGAAATAAATTATCAGGAGGACAAAGACAACGGATTGCCATTGCGCGCGCGGTTCTGAAAAACCCTCCCATACTCATATTAGATGAAGCCACTTCCGCGCTCGACAGCGAATCAGAACGCCTGGTGCAGGATGCGTTGAATCAACTGCTGAAAGGAAGAACTTCTGTTGTAATTGCGCACCGCCTCTCCACCATACAACATGCCGATGAAATAATTGTTTTGCAGCGCGGAGAAATTGCTGAGCGCGGTACGCACAATGATTTGCTTTCCAATGGGGGAGTGTACAAGAAGTTGTATGATATGCAGGTCTTTGTTTAGTACGACTTAGCTAATTTTTCCAAAGCGTTCGCCATTTTTTCTCCTGTGTAGAGATGGTGCCGTTTTCCGTTCTTCTTTGCATCCACTTTTATGCCAAGTGATTTTAAGAATTGCAAAAGAGAGATGTATATTTTTTTGTCTTTTATTGAAATAGTTAATTCCATTGACGAATAATTTTTATAGTACAAAGTTAACAAAAATCTCTAACAGCTTTTGCAAACTCCATCGGCTTATCGGCATGCACCCAATGTCCGGCACCTTTAATGGTTTTAAATTCTGAGTGGGGGAATATTTTTTTTATTTCATGAACATCTTTATCCGTAATGTAATTTGATTTCTCGCCTCGTATGAACAGGGCAGGTATTTCAATCTTTTCTTTTAAACTGAACGTGTTTCCTATGGTATGCATATTTTTTACAATTGCTTCCAGGTTGAATTTCCATTCCAGTTTATTTGCATCATTCCAATAGAGATTTTTTAAAAGCAATTGAACCACTTCTTTCTCTTTGATAATTGATGAGAGTTTTCCTTCCGCTTCTTTTCTTGATTTCATTCCAGCGAGTTTGATTGATGGCAGCAGCTTTACAAAATCAAATACTTTCGGGTGAAGGTCTTTTGGCGACATATCTACCACAATCAGCTTCTCTAATTTCTCAGGATACATAGATGCAAACTGCATCGCCACCTTTCCCCCAAGCGAATGACCTATTAAATTTATTGTATCAAGTTTTTCTTCTTTCATTAATTCTAAAATATCATTTGCCATAGAAGAATAAGCCCATTCCGCACTATGCGGAGATTTGCCATGATTGCGGAGGTCAATTAAATATACTGAAATGTTTTTTTCTCCCTCCCTAATGGGGAGGGTCGGGGAGGGGCTTAGAATTTTTCCAACCGTTACCCAGTTATCCGACATGCCGAATAATCCATGAAGAATGAAAAGCGGTTTTCCTTGTCCTGATTTTCTGTAATGAAGTTTCATACTATCTGCTCAACAAAATACATTTCAATCTCTCCTTTATTTTTGGCGGGAATTTTTCCGCGATGGGTAAATGCAAATCCCCCTGATGCGCTTTCCCCCTTTAAAAGGGGGAGTAAGGGAGATTCTTTCAATGCAAGATAAGTTGCGCCCGAAATATTTATTTTTCCTGCTTCTCCGCTCGATTCCATTCTGCTTGCTGTATTTACTGTATCTCCCCAAATATCGTAAGCGAATTTTTTATCGCCAACCACTCCTGCGGTAACCGGACCTGTGTGAATGCCTATCCTAAGTTTCCAGTCTACAGTTTCCTGTTTGCGGTTGTCTTTTAACTGTAAACCGTAGACCGTAGACTGTAAACCGTTTTGCATAAACTCCTGAATCTCCATCGCTGCCTTCACAACATCCATTGCATTTGTGTTGTTTGCCGTTGGAAGCCCTCCAGCACACATATATGCATCGCCAATAGTTTTTATTTTTTCGATTGGATACTTATAAATTATTTCATCAAACTTCTTAAACAGAAAATCTAATTCACTTACCAATTCTTCTGCCGATAATTTTTCAGCAATCGTTGTGAATCCTTTAAAATCAGTGAACATCACTGTTACTTGTTCGTACTGTTTTGCTTTTGCTTTTCCATTTGCTTTTAATTCTTTTGCTGTTTCAGCAGGAAGAATATTCAGCAAAAGCTTTTCGCTCTTTCTTCTTTCCTTGATTATAAACAGCGATAGAACAACCACTATCAGCAATCCACTGACCACTGACCAGATAATTATCTTTTGTCTTCTGACTTCTGACTTCTGCAATTCGCCTTCTTTATTCAGTAAATGAATCTGCTGTTCTTTCTTTTCGGTTTCATATTTGGTTTGCATTTCGGCAATCTGTCTGCTGCTTTCTTCGTTTAAAAGAGAATCTTTTGTTTCGGAATACAGTTTGTGGTATTCATAAGCCCGCTTGAAATCATTTAAATTGAAATATGCCCTGGATAATCCCTGATAACATTCACTCGTGCCTTCTTTTGAACCCATTTCTTTTGACAGATCAAATGCGTTGTTGAGGGTTTCAATTGCTTCGTGATATTTTTTTAAATGAATCTGTGCGACACCTATGCTCGTCAGGTTCGCGGCAATTCCGTATTTGACTTCAAGTTTTTCGTGTATAGCCAATGCATCCAGAAAATATTTCATAGCCGTTTCAAAATTTTCCATCACGTCATAAACATCTCCCAGAAGGGAATAGGAAGCAGCCACGCCCATTTGATTGCCAAACTCTTTATGAATTTTTAATGCCTTGTTTATATATTCAATGGCTTTCTCGTATTGCTTCATGTCATAGTACATTAATCCGAGGTTGCTTAGTGTGGACGCAACTCCTGCTTTGTCGCCAAGTTCTTCTTTGAGATTCATCGCGTTTGCATAATTTTCAATTGCTTTTTCGTTGTTGTTCTGAGC
This sequence comes from Bacteroidota bacterium, assembly GCA_016213405.1. Lineage (NCBI taxonomy): Bacteria > Pseudomonadati > Bacteroidota > Bacteroidota bacterium. Next base: position 16,230 of record JACRAM010000050.1, on the reverse strand, counting down.
ATAATAAACCAATCCCATGTTATTGTAAACAGATGCCATTCCTTTTTTGGCGGCTCTTATACTTTTTTCGTTTGATGAAGTTTTACACAACTCTTCAAATATTTTTAATGATTTCAGAAAATAACCAATGGCTTCTCCGTAATTCCCTTTGTAATGCTGAGTCGTCCCCATGATTTTCAACGCATCGGCAATGCCGTATGTATAGTGATGCTTTTCCGCTATGGCGAGCGCCTGGCTTGCATATTGAAAAGCCTGATCGGGTTTATTATTTCTTAATTTAAATGCAATGTCATTGAGCGCATTAACTTTGCTTGTATCCTCAGGAAGTGTGTTGAGTTTTTGTCCGAGCGAATCTATTGAAGATGATGATTGCCCGAAAGAAGTAATAATTGAACCGGAAGAGAAAAGAATAATAAGAAATGAAGTTGAAAAAAGTTTCATCCTTCAGCTATAATGCAATTAATTGGTTCTGCTGCCGAACTTATGCTGCTTCAGTTCCGCGTTAGCTTTCAGAACTTTTTCTTTCAGCTTTTCTTTGAATGTTTTCAGTTCAGCAGAAAGTTTTTCATCGCCTGCAGCGAGAATCTGAACAGCGAGGATGCCCGCGTTTTGTCCACCATCCACTCCAACCGTAGCGACAGGAACACCCGGAGGCATCTGCACAATCGAAAGAAGAGAATCCCATCCGTCCAGCGAAATAGTTGATTTGCACGGCACGCCAATCACAGGGCAGATGGTGAAAGCGGCAATCACTCCTGGAAGATGTGCAGCACCGCCTGCGCCCGCGATAATTACTTTCACTCCGCGCGAAGAAGCGTTTTTTCCAAACTCAGCAACCTGTTCAGGAACTCTATGAGCCGAGAGTGCATTCACCTCAAAAGGAATTTTGAACTGGTCAAGAATTTTTGCGGCTTCCTGCATCACAGGCCAATCGCTTGTGCTGCCCATTATGATTGAAACTTTTGGATTCATACTCTGTGAATTTTGATTTGTAAAGATAAACCTTTCTATAGAATCTCATTTTCATTTTCTCTTTCGTATTTTTAGTACTGTTTCGTTTTTCGTTGATTCAAAATAGTAGATTTGTTCCTCAATGAAAAGTATTTTTAAAATATTCTTTATTCTTTGTTCTGTATTCTTTTTTTCTTGCAATTCACAGCAGGATAAACCTAAAGAAGAAACGCACAGCCATGGATTGATTGCCGATTCAGGAATGGTTGTGAGCGCTCATCCTGAAGCTTCAAAAGCTGGCGCTGATGTTCTGAAGAAAGGTGGAAATGCTGTTGATGCCGCGGTGGCTGTTCAGTTCGCACTCTCTGTTGTTTACCCGAATGCCGGAAATATTGGAGGCGGTGGTTTTATGGTTGTGCGGATGAATAACGGAGAAATAAACTCACTCGACTTCCGCGAAAAAGCTCCGATGAAAGCAACTCGCGATATGTATTTAGATAATGATGGAAATATTGTGCCGAACTTGAGTACGCAAGGATTGCTTTCTGTTGGAGTTCCAGGTTCGGTGGATGGAATGGTTCGGGCACATGAGAAATATGGAAAACTCCCTTGGAAAGAGTTGCTTCAGCCAGCAATTGATTTAGCCGAACAAGGATTTTCAATCACGCACCGACAAGCGGATGAATTCAATAGCATGAAGAAAGATTTTATAAAATGGAATAAAGACTATCAGGTTTCATTATTAAAAAATGATACCGCTGATTGGAAAAAAGGAGATACGCTTATTCAAAAAGAACTTGCTGAAACATTAAAGTTGATTCGTGATTACGGACGTGAAGGATTCTATTCAGGAAAAACTGCTGCGAACATTGTTAAAGAAATGCAACAAGGTGATGGAATTATTTCTTTCGATGATTTGAAAAATTATCAAAGTGTTTGGAGAACTCCGCTTGTTGGCTGGTATGAGGACTATAAAATTATTTCCATGCCGCCTCCTTCCAGCGGAGGAATTGCACTTGTACAATTGCTGAACATAATAGAGAATTCCCCCTTGAAAGACTGGGGTTGGAACAAAGAGAAAACGGTTCATCTCATGGTCGAAGCTGAGAAAAGAGTTTTTGCTGACCGCGCAGAATATCTTGGCGATCCGGATTTTATTTCTGTCCCTGTAAAACAATTACTTGATTCGCTCTATCTTATTTCCCGTATGAAAGATTTTAATCCTGATAAAGCAACTCTGAGTTCAGAAATTTCTGCTGGGGATTTACTCCCCTCTCTTAAAGGAGAGGGGTTGGGGGTGAGGTCTGAAAAAGAACAGACCACTCATTTTTCCATAGTGGATAAATGGAAAAATGCTGTTGCTGTTACCACCACATTGAATGGCAGTTACGGTACTTTGGTTTTTGTTCCCGGTTCCGGATTTTTACTGAACAATGAGATGGATGATTTCAGCGCGAAGCCGGGAGTTCCTAACGCATACGGACTTGTGGGCGCTGACGCGAATGCCATCGCACCCGGAAAAAGAATGCTGAGTTCCATGACTCCGACTATTATGGAGAAGGATGGAAAACTTTTTATGGTGGTTGGAACTCCCGGTGGTTCAACCATAATCACTTCTGTGTTTCAGACTATTCTGAATGTGGTTGAACACGGTATGACGATGCAAGAGGCGGTGAATGCGAAAAAGTTCCATCATCAATGGAAGCCTGATGCTATTTATGTGGAGAAAGACGCGGTAGATAGTCTGGCTGTTTTTGCTCTTGAGAAAAAGGGACATCATTTTGTTAAGAGAAATCCAATCGGCAGAACAGATGCAATATTAATTTTGCCGAACGGAAAATCAGAAGGTGGCGCTGATGCGAGAGGAGATGATAAATCTGCCGGTTATTAAAAAAGTAATATGACAAATACAATTACAATACATAATAAAAAATTCAAAAGATTTATTTCTTCCCGGAAGATTCAGAATGCTATTGAAAAGATTGCGGAAAGAATAAATAAAGACTTTAAGAATGAGAAGCCGGTTTTTCTTTCTGTGCTCAATGGTTCTTTTCTCTTCACCGCTGATTTGCTGAAGAAGGTGAAAATTGAATGTGAAATTTCTTTTACTAAGATTTCTTCTTACTCAGGAACCCAGTCCACAGGAATTGTGAATACGCTGATTGGAATAAGTGAAGACCTGAAGGGCAGAACAGTGGTTATTCTTGAAGATATTGTTGATTCTGGAAATACGCTTGAAAAAATAATTTCCGAATTGCAAAAACATAATCCAAAGAAAATAAAAATTGCCACTTTGCTTTTCAAACCCGATGCGTACAAAAAGAAAATCAAGCTTGATTATATAGGCATCAATATGCCGAATGATTTTCTGGTCGGTTATGGTTTGGACTATGATGGCTTGGGAAGAAATTTATCCGACATTTATATTCTTAAATCATAAATTATATGTTGAATATTGTTTTGTTTGGTCCGCCCGGAGCCGGGAAAGGAACTCAAGCGGTAAAATTGGTAGAGAAATATAAACTCGTTCACCTTTCTACAGGAGATATTTTCCGCGCGAACATAAAGAGCGGGACAGAACTCGGCAAACTCGCGAAGAGTTATATGGACAAAGGTAACTTGGTTCCCGATGAAGTCACAATAAGAATTCTTGAATCAGAAGTCAATAAACATGCCCATCCGCAGGGATTTATTTTTGACGGATTTCCCAGAACAACAGCTCAGGCAGTGGAGCTTGATAAATTCATGGCAGGGAAAAATATTTCCATTACCATGACGCTTGCTTTAGAAGTAGAGGTAGAAGAACTTACAAAAAGAATTCTCAGCAGAGGAAAGGATTCTGGCAGAGCAGATGATCAAAACGAAGAAATTGTACGCAACCGGATAAAAGAGTACAATAATAAAACAGCTCTGTTGAAAGATTTTTATTTTAAACAAAGGAAGCTGAGAATTATTTTGGGAGTTGGAGGTATTGAAGCAATCTTTCAAAAACTTTGTCAAGAGATAGAAAATGGCTGAAAGTAATTTCATAGACTACGTAAAAATTTGCTGCCGTTCCGGAAAGGGAGGCGCTGGCTTTGTGCATTTTCATAGGGAAAAATTTGTTGACAAAGGCGGACCCGATGGTGGTGATGGCGGCAGAGGAGGCCACATTATTGTTCGCGGAAGTAAAAATGTTTGGACGATGCTCCACTTGAAATACCGCAAGCACGTAATTGCTGAAGAAGGAGGAAAAGGAGAAAAAAAACTCAGTTCCGGTTCAAATGGCGAAGATGAAATTCTTGAAGTACCTATCGGAACAATTATTAAAGACGCTGAATCGGGGGAAGTAGAAGCGGAAATCACGGAAGAAGGACAAGAAAAAATCATTGTTAATGGGGGACGTGGAGGAAAAGGCAACGCATTTTTTAAATCTTCTACGAATCAGTCGCCACGCAACGCTCAGCCCGGAGAGCCGGGAAAAAGCGAATGGAAAATTTTTGAACTCAAACTTTTGGCGGATGTCGGGCTTGTAGGTTTTCCCAATGCTGGAAAATCTACTTTACTGTCTGTTGTTTCTGCAGCTAAACCTGAGATTGCAAATTATCCGTTCACTACTTTAGTTCCCAATCTCGGTATTGTAAAATACCGCGATCATCAATCATTTGTGATGGCGGACATTCCTGGAATCATTGAAGGCGCACACGCTGGAAAAGGATTGGGAGTAAGATTTCTCCGGCACATAGAAAGAAATTCCGTTCTGCTTTTTCTTGTACCTGCTGATGCAAATGACATAGTTAAGGAATATAAAATACTTGTGAACGAACTGAAGCAATTCAATCCTGAACTTCTGAAAAAAGACCGTGTGCTTGGCATTTCCAAATGCGATATGGCAGATGAAGAGCTACTTGGTGAAATGAAAAAAGAAATGAAGAAAAAATTTAAAGAAAAGAAAATTCCTGTAGTTTATTTTTCCTCCCACACCCAAATGGGGTTGCTCGAATTAAAAGACTTGCTTTGGAAAGCGATTAATAAATAATCAATTTTTTTTCTCTTCTTAATTAACAGTGCCCTGTTAGTACTCTCCCTGTTTCTTCTTCTGAAAATAGCATAATGAAATGAACTTTGCACTATGCAAAGTAAAAGTATTTTGTTGTTTTTATTTATTTCTTCATTTGCATTTGCACAACCTATTCATGTTGAAAGAGACAGCATGATAGCAAAAGAAATCAGTATTGATTCCAACGGCATATATTCTCTCTCAAGAAATATGTCAGATACCATAATTACTGATATTCAAACTAACACGGTAATTCAATGCTATCCTGACGGACACGAATCTTTCTGGTATAAGATCCGTGTGAAAGACGATTGCGAAGTCACGTTTCAAATTCTTCCTTTCGGATCAGAAAATATTTACAACTTCTTTTTGTATCAGCACAATGGCGATATAAGCCCTTCCGAGATTAAGGAAAGGAATATTGCACCGATTCGTGCTAATCTTTGCAAAAACGAAATGGCTATTGCCGGAACAGGATTATCCATTACTTCTGCAGTGAACTTTTATGATGCAAGTTCGAAAACAAAAGTGCAGGATTTTTATTATACGCAATATCATGCTCCCGTGCTGGCAAAAAAAGGAGATGTGCTTATCCTGAATGTATATCATATCAAAGGAGTTGATTGTGGTTATCAGTTCGTATTAAATGCGAATAAACATTCTCAAAAATTCAAATCTGTTTATAAGTCGTGCTATACAGAACAACTAAAAAAATCAATTTCTAAAAAAACATTGAATCCTTCTTTCTCTATTAAGATACCTCAGTTTGTTAAAACTAATTCCGTTAACGAAGCGCCCGCTTTGCCAGTAGCAACATTCATAACAAAGGACAGTGCAAAACGTACTATTGTTGAAGGGGAAATGGCAAGAATCGTAAAGAATAAAACTGCCGGATCAAAAATACCTCCTGCCGTAAAAGGTCAATATCAATTGGCACTTGAAAAAAATACGGGTTATCATCTTATTTTTTCTTCCATAGGTTACAAAAGCCTTGAAGTGTTCTTCATGACGGGCGATACGGCAAAATCCTTTACCAACGATGTGTATTTACTTCCATGTAAGGAGGGCGATAATTTTGTGATGGATAAAATTTATTTTTATCCGAACACGTATAACATGAAGCCCGGTTCCGGCTCTGAACTGGATAAACTCGTAACCTATCTGAAAGCGAATCCCGGAATTTCCATAGAGATACAAGGGCATACAAATGGCAATAACCGGATCAAAGCGTCCTACGAAAGCGACTTCAAAGGAAGTTCGAAAAAACTATCGCAATACAGAGCCGATATTATAAAAAATTATTTAACCGGAAAAGAAATTGAAGCCGAACGGCTTTCAGCGATTGGTTATGGCGGAAGCAATCCGATTTTTCCGGATCCTAAAAATCAAACCCAGGCAAACAAGAATATACGAGTTGAAGTTCTGATACTTTCTCAGAAAGAAACTGCTTTGTCAAGCAAAACCAAATAACACCTTGCTGAATTGCTGAAAAGTATGTAGTCGTTTTTGTTTTTGTACTTTCGCTACAAGATGGCAGATTCGCTTTTACATAAAACAGAAAACCCGCTCCTTGAATTCAAGGTAGAGATTTCCGATAAACCGTTTATTTCTTCCGAAGGAATTTCTTTTCCGCGCACGGTGCATGTAACTTTTTATGACGAGTATGGAAAGAAAATTAAAACGGAGGATTACGGACATACAGACATCAATCAACTCTATGAAAAAATCAAAGCGGGAGATCCTATCAACCTGAATGAATGCTGTATTGTTGACTTCTCTCTTTCAGAGTATAGAGAAAAGTACAACCTTTCCGAAAGAGAAAAAATTGTATTAAAAAATTTTTCTGCGAAAAATTCTTTTTTTGACTGCGAAAGCACTACTGATTTTTCCTATGCTGAATTTGACGGTAACAAAACAGGATTTGAATCATCGGTTTTCACAAATGGTACGGTGAATTTCAATGGGGCGGATTTTGGACAGGGAAATGTAAGTTTCAGAAGAACAAAATTCGGAAACGGGAAATTGGATTTTCAGTACGCGAAATTCGGGACAGGGAATGTGACTTTTCAATACGCACACTTCGGAAATGGAGATGTTTCTTTTGTGAATACCGATTTTGGCGATGGACAGGTGGATTTTCGTTCTATCGTTTTTGGAAACGGACACATTGATTTTAAATATGCACGTTTCGGCAAAGGAGACGTTTCGTTTGAGAAAACGATTTTTGGGAAAGGGAAAAAAGATTTTAAGACAGTTGAATTTGCCGGAGGAAAAATTGATTTCAGAAGAGTTGATTTCGGAGAAGGAGATGTTTCTTTCGAAGCAGCTGAATTCGGAACAGGCAAAACTAGTTTCTGGATGGCGCGCTTCGGGAAAGGGAATGTTAATTTTCAAACAGCGGATTTTTCGTTGAGCGAAATTTCGTTCGAAAAAACAGAATTTGATTCTGACCACGTTAGTTTTTACAATGTGAAAGCAGCTAGCATTTCTTTCCGCTCAAGCAATCTTAATGCGCATTTTGATTTTCGTTTTCAGCATTGCGGCTTTCTTGATTTGAGTGATTGTGTTTTGAAAAACGCCATTGACCTTGTTCCTGCTTTTGATTCAGTTAAGGGCAAGGATGGCAGCATGTCAACAATTTATTCGTTTAATATTTCGGGCATGAGAAATCTTGGAAGGATTTTTATTGACTGGAAAAAAAATAATGTGAAGCACCTCATCTACAGTCAGGAAGAAACTTCGTGGCGGGCAAAATCAGAACAGTTCCGGATTCTCAAAGAAGAATTTAACAGCACCGGGCAATATGATGACGAAGACAAAGCCTACGTGCGTTTCAAACGATGCGAACAAATTGCTGACTTGCAGGAAGCAATTAAGGAAAATAGATTGAATGCTTTGTGGGCTTATCCGCAATATGGATTCAAATGGCTGGTGTTTGATCAGATAGGAAATTACGGCACTAATCCCGCGCGCGTGATTGTGAGCATGTTCGCAGTTTATTCGTTCTATAGTATAATGTATTTTGTGTTAACGAACTTTACAAGTGCAGCAATTTTTTCAGCCATTGAACAGCATAAAATAAATACTGTTGGCGAAGCATTTTATTTCAGCGCTATCACTTACCTCACGGTGGGTTACGGTGATTTTTACCCGACCGGGTTTTTGAGAATGGTTGCCGCCACCGAAGCGTTCATTGGTTTATTTCTCATGTCTTATTTCACAGTAGCATTCGTGAGAAAAATTTTGCGATAAATATGAAATCCTTTTGTTTATTGCTATTAGCTTTCTGTTTGTTTTCCTGTTCGGGCAGTTCCGATCCTTCAGAGAATAAAAGCGATAATCATGTTTCCACAGATACTTTGCCGAAATATGATTCTTCCATAGAAAAAGGCAAAGCGATTCCGGAAATAAAATGCCTCAAGGATTCTTCTGTTAACTATGCGCTTTACCTGCCAAAGAAGTATTCAGCTGATGAAAAATTTCCTGTAATATTTTTTTTCGACTCACACGGTGGCGGAAACTTTCCGCTGGAGAAATACAAGGACCTTGCTGAAAAATACGGATACATTCTCGCAGGCTCCAATAATTCTAAAAACGGAATGAGTTGGGAGCAAAACGAACAGCAGATAAAAATTTTCATGGAGGATGTCAAGAGTAAAATCCATGTTGATTCAAGAAGAATTTATGCCTGCGGGTTTTCGGGCGGATCGCGTGTGGCAAGTTCTGTTGCAATATTTGACGGAGGAATTAATTGCGTCATTGGAATGGGCGCGGGATTTCCATCTCTCAGTGAACCCATTCACAATCGCTTTGATTACATCGGCTTTGCCGGCAACGAAGATTTCAATATGAATGAAATGATTGAGTTAAGCGCTTCAATGGATAAATCTCCCATAAAGCACCAGCTCATTGTCTTTAATGGCAAGCATGAATGGGCTCCTGCTGAAGTTGCTGAGGATGCTTTTGTCTGGCTTGAAGTGAATGCCATGCGAGTAGGTTTAATTTCGAAGAATGATTCTATCATAAAAAACTTCATTTCGAAAAATGAAAATGAATTAACCCGTCTGCAAGAAAAGAAAAAAATCCATGATGTATTATTAATTTGCAAAAAGGTTGTCAATTATATGGATGGGCTTGCTGAAGTTACTCAATTCAAAACAAAAATCGAAGAGTTAAATAAATCTGATGACCTGACAAAAGAAATTGACAGGCAGAGAAACCTTTCAAAAGAAGAAATGACCCGGCAGGAAAACTACCGAAACAATTTTGTTCTGAAAGATTTATCATGGTGGACAAATGAAATTAAAAAATTGAATAAGCAGACGAATAATAAGAACGATGAAGGGCAATCGCAAATGAATAAACGGCTGCTGGGCTATCTTAGTTTGCTAGCCTACATGAATGTGTCTTCTGTTTTGGAATCTAATCAGCTTGATCTGGCAGTCAGTTTTTTGAAGATTTATGAAATGGTGGATCCGAAGAATTCCGAGCACCAGTATTTGTTCGCTGAATTGTATGCAAGAAAAAATGATAATGCAAAAGCTCTTTCATCGCTGAAAAACGCTTTGACGCTTGGCTTTAGTGATTACGCGAGAATGGAATCTGATTCCTCGCTGTTAGTCCTGCAAAATAATCCTGACTTTCAAAAGATTTTAAATGAAATGAAAAAGAAATGATCGAGTTGTTAAAAAATATAGATACGCGGCTTTTTCTTTTCTTCAATGCGCATCACACACCATTCATGGATTCAGTGATGAGTTTTGCAGGAAATAAATTCACGTGGATTCCTTTATATCTTTTGTTTTTATTTTTTGTCTGGAAGAAAGCAAAAAACAAAATGTGGCTGGTGGTTTTGTCTGTCGTCATTCTCATCACACTTTCCGACCAGATTTCGGTTCATCTTTTCAAAAAAACTTTCCAGCGCTGCCGCCCTTGCCATAATCTCTTGCTTCAGGATAAAATCCAGCTAATCAACGGAGAGTGTGGCGGGATATACGGGTTTGTGTCTTCGCACGCTGCAAACACATTTGCCCTCATCACGTTTCTCAGTTTATTTTTCCGCAGAAAAGATTTCGCACTATGCATGTATCTTTGGGCAAGTATTGTTTCGTACAGCAGGGTGTATGCGGGCGTTCATTATCCTTTTGATATTCTTGGCGGCATGATGCTTGGCATTTTCCTGGGAGTAACCGGATACAAATCATATATTCATTTAGATAAAAAATATGCTCACTAATTTATTATATGTTTTTCTTGGCGGTGGAATCGGAAGCGTTGTGCGTTTCGGAATTTCCCTGCTGATGTTACATGTTTCCAAATCAGTTTTTCCGATCGCCACGCTGGTTTCAAATCTCTTGAGCTGCTTTGTGCTCGGACTTACGGTTTTTTTACTCGGAGAAAAATTTAACACGGAAATGACCTTGCGTCTGCTTATCGTTACCGGCTTCTGCGGTGGGTTCAGCACCTTTTCTGCTTTCAGCTATGAAACTGTTGAACTGATGAAATCGGGTTATACAATGTATGCAGTGCTGAATGTGCTGCTCAGTGTTTCTGTTTGCCTTGGAATAATTTACCTCTTCACTCGTTCACACGCATGATGAAGAAACTGGATTTGTACATCATCCGGAAATTCCTTGGAACATTTTTCTTTTCCATCATTCTGATTTTAATGATTGTGATTGTATTTGATATTTCTGAACGAATGGAAGATTTTCTTGACAAAAAACCTCCGCTCCGCGAAATTATTTTTGATTACTACCTGAACTTCATACCCTTTTTTGCAAACCTCTTCAGTCCGCTTTTTGTTTTTATAGCAGTGATTTATTTCACATCGCGCATGGCATACAGGAGCGAAATTGTTGCCATACTCGGCAGCGGTGTCAGCTTCAGAAGGCTGCTTCGACCTTATATGATGGCTGCCACCGTCATTGCCGCCCTTTCGCTTTATCTGAATCATTTTGTAATTCCGCAGGCAAACAAAACACGCCTTGCTTTCGAAGAAGCGTATCTCAGAAATCCGTACACGAATAATGACCGGAACATACACCGCCAGATTGCTCCCGGCACTTTTATTTATTTCAACAGCTACAACAACCAGCGCAATACTGGCTACCAGTTCTCTCTCGAAAAAATTCACGGTGGCACCCGCTTCTATTTTCTGAAATCAGATTACATTAAGTGGGACAGCACTGGAAATAAATGGAGTTTGGAAAATTATTTTGTACGCCAGATAAGCGGCATGGACGAAGTGATTACCCGTGGCGCTAAACTCGATACTGTTTTTGATTTTCTGCCTACTGATTTCGGCAAGCGGGAAAACAGAATTGAAGCCATGCAAACACCCGAACTAAGTGCCTTCATTGACGAAGAACAAAAAAAAGGTTCATCCCTTATTCCTTTTTATGAAGTGGAGAAACACAGGCGCAGTTCATACCCATTCGCTACGTTTGTGCTTACGCTTATTGGCGCGTCAGTGGCAAGCCGGAAAGTGCGCGGTGGAATTGGCTGGCACATCGGGCTGGGGCTTATGCTCGCATTCACTTATATTTTATTTATGCAGGTATCAACCACTTTTGCAACCAACGGTGGATATCCCGCACTCATTGCAGTTTGGATTCCGAATGTGATTTATGTATTCCTCGCTTTTTATATGCTGAGCAAAGCGCCTAAGTGAGTTTACCTTCCCAAACCTGTAATTTTCTAAAGTATTTTTTTACTTTGGTTTCTTTTTTGAAACCCGTAGGACGTCTGTCCAACGGGTTGAATATCCCATACACAGCCGAGCCGCTTCCGCTCATGGAGGCATACAGCGCGCCAAGCGAATAAAGTTTTTCTTTTATTTTTTTTATTTCAGGCTGTTTCGGAAAGATGGCTTCTTCAAAATCATTTACAATGTTCCCTTTCCATTTTTCAATTGGGAGTTTAATCAACTCTATCAATTGTTTTTTCCCCTCGTCCCTCGTCCCTTGTCCCTCGTCCATTTCCCTATATGCTTCCGCAGTATTGATATGAATGTTCGGATAAACAACAGCAATGTGATAGTTGCTCAATGATAATTGTACAGGTTCAAGCTCATCTCCTTTTCCTTCTGCAAAAACCGGTTGGTTGCTTATAAAAAAAGAGCAGTCGCTTCCTAACTGCCGGGCATAATGATGCATTTCTCCCCACGCTAAGCCCAGTTTGAATTCATCATTCAGTAAACGAATCATAAACGCTCCGTCAGCCGAACCGCCACCCAAGCCCGCGCCAATAGGAATTGCTTTGTGCAAATAAATTTTTATTGGAGGAAGCGGATAATCTTTTGCAATCAGATGGTATGCTTTCACACAGAGATTGTTTTTTTCATCTCCCGGTATTTTTATTCCCGAACTCTGAACTCCAAACTCCGAACTCTGAATTATTTCCAGCGCATCATACACTATCCCCTTCAGCGGATACATTATACTTTCAATATCGTGATAGCCATCCTCCCGCTTGCGGATAATGTTAAGTCCGATATTTATTTTTGCGTTGGGGAAACAAATCATATGTACGGATAACGAATGGGTACGAATTTACGAATTACAAAGAATGGAATATTGCTTCATTGTTATATTGTTATATTGACAATTTAGCAATAGGGCAATTCAACAATTCAATCCTTTCGCTTTTCGATGATTTAGTATATTCGCTCAACATTCAAAATGTATGAACTACCTCGATTTTGAAAAACCTATTGAAGAACTTTCTGAGCAGATAGAAAAGCTTAAACACATGGCTCAGAAAAGCAAAGTGGATGTTAGCAAATCCATTCGGGAACTGGAAGCAAAAATCAAGGCGAAACAGATTGAAATTTTTTCCAACCTCAGTCCCTGGCAGCGCGTTCAGTTATCGCGCCACCCCGACCGCCCCTATACACTTGATTACATACAAGCAATCACCGAAGGGAACTTTACTGAGTTTGCAGGCGACCGTTTTGTTAAAGACGATAAAGCAATGGTAGGCGGCTTTGGTTCAGTGGATGGAAAGACCATCATGTTCATCGGACAGCAGAAAGGAAGAACAACCAAAGAACGCCAGATGCGAAATTTCGGCATGGCAAATCCTGAAGGATACAGAAAATCTCTTCGCCTGATGAAACTGGCAGAGAAGTTTAACAAACCCATTGTTACTTTCATTGATACTCCTGGCGCTTATCCGGGCATTGAAGCGGAAGAGCGCGGACAGGCAGAAGCCATCGCAAGAAATCTTTATGAAATGTCTCGTCTCAAAGTTCCTGTCATTTGCGTAATCATTGGCGAAGGAGCTTCCGGTGGCGCTCTTGGCATTGGCGTTGGAGATAAGGTATTGATGCTTGAGAATACATGGTATTCGGTTATTTCTCCTGAATCCTGTTCCTCTATTTTATGGCGCAGCTGGGATTTCAAGGAAAAGGCAGCCGATGTTTTAAAACTTACTCCGGAAGATATGCTTAAGAATAAACTGATTGACGGAATCATTCCGGAACCGTTTGGCGGTGCCCATACAAATCCGGAGGATAGTTATAGATTGGTTAAAGAAGATATTCTTAAACATCTCAAAGAACTGCAAAGCATGACAGTTGAAGAAAGAGTGAAGTCTCGCATTGAAAAATTCTGTTCTATGGGAGTTGTAGTCAGAGAAAACAGCGCTATTGCCCGATAATTTTTTTTTGTAGCAAATCCCGATAAAAATATATCTTTGGCAACACAAATTCAACCAACAATTACACTTATATGTTCAAAAAAAATTTCCCCATTAATCTAATCCCGGTGGCTATCGGAACTGTAGGGATTGCTGCTACAGCATTATTTTTCTCTTCGTGCGGTGGCGGTAAAGATGATGAACACTCAGAACTGAAAGATGTAGAAGTGACTACCGATACTATCAGCTCAGAAGTTCGGGTAAACTTTGATTTGCTTCGTGTGAATATTCCTTCACCAGGAAATTTAACCAAGAAACTTACGGCTGCCAAAATTAATTACAACAAGAGTTTTCTCCTTCCATCAAGCAAAGGCGGAAGTTTTTCTTCCAATTATCAAAAAGCAATCGGTATGGGCGCCTTTGGCTCTGACCTTGGAATGGCTGCATCCTATAATCAGCCGCAGGATGCCCTTGAGTATCTTGGACAAATGGGCAAACTTGCCGGAGACCTTGGCATCAGCGCTGCATTTGATCCGGAGTTTTCAAAACAATTGATTTCTAAAATAGGACAGCCCGATACATTTCAGGTAATGCTGGATAAAGCTTTTGATAAAGCTGAACGCAACCTTCGTTCAAATCAGCGTGTTGCTACTACTGTTCTGATGGTAGCAGGCGGATGGGTTGAAAGTTTATTTATCTCTGTGGAAGGATTAAATACAAATCCCTCAAGCCCTACTACGAAAGGCATCTATGCTGATATAAGCACTCATTGCCATTCGTTTGAATATATATTTCAATTGCTGGATGCTTACAAGAGCAATGCCGATTGTGCAAAACTCATTCAGGATATGGAGCCGTTCAAAGCGCAGCTAATTGCTATTGGGAAAAATCCAAAGATTGGTGTTGAATCGCTGCCGAAAATCCGCGAAACAGTCACAGCGTTGAGAAATAAGATTACTGGCTAATAAGAAAAATATAAATGAATAAATGAAAAAGTCCTCTGAATAAAACTTAGAGGGCTTTTTTTTATATAGAAAAGAAAAATGCCATTCATCACAAACATAACCGCCCGACAGATTCTTGATTCAAGAGGAAATCCTACAGTAGAAGTGGATGTAGTTACCGATACTGGATTCTTCGGCAGAGCGGCCGTTCCATCAGGAGCTTCCACCGGAAAGCACGAAGCGCTTGAACTGCGTGACGGAGAGAAAAATCAGTATCTCGGAAAAGGAGTTCAGAAAGCTGTAAACAATGTCAACACTGTTATCAAGCAAGAGTTGAACGGAATGTACATTTTTGACCAGGGCAATATTGACAAAAAAATGATTGCGCTTGACGGAACCGAAAACAAAGAACATCTTGGTGCCAACGCAATGCTCGGAGTTTCACTTGCGGCAGCCCGTGCCGCTGCAGAAGAATGCCGCTTGCCGCTTTACAAATATATTGGCGGTGTCAACGCGAACACACTTCCCATTCCGATGATGAATATTCTGAATGGTGGGTCACATGCAGACAACGGTTTGGACATTCAGGAATTTATGGTCATGCCGGTGGGCGCAGCTACGTTCAGTGAGGGATTAAGAATGGGCGTTGAAATTTTCCATCACCTGAAAAAAGTTCTTAAGGAGAAAAATTTCTCAACGAATGTTGGGGATGAAGGCGGCTTTGCTCCGAACATTAAATCAAATAAAGAGGCGCTAGAATTTGTTCTGAAAGCAATTGAATCTGCAGGATATAAACCCGGAAAAGACGTCTTCATCGCTTTAGATGCAGCTTCATCAGAATTCTATGACGCAAAGTCGAAAAAATATTATTTGAAAAAATCTACAGGAGAAAAACTTTCTTCCTCCGAAATGGTTGACTACTGGGCAGATTGGGTTAAAAAATATCCGATAATTTCTATTGAGGACGGATTAGCTGAAGATGATTGGAGCGGATGGAAGTTTCTTACCGATAAACTTGGAAAGAAGATTCAAATAGTTGGAGATGATTTATTCGTAACCAATGTTCAGCGTCTGCAAAAAGGAATTGATGGCGGCATGGCAAATTCCATTCTTGTAAAAGTGAACCAGATAGGAACGCTGACCGAAACTATCAACGCAGTTCAACTCGCTTATAAAAATGCATATACGGCTGTGATAAGCCATCGTTCAGGAGAAACCGAAGACAATACCATCGCTGATCTGGCTGTCGCGTTAAATACAGGGCAAATCAAAACAGGTTCCGCATCGCGCTCTGATAGAGTTGCAAAGTACAATCAGCTTTTAAGAATAGAAGAACACCTGGGAGAAGCAGCATGCTATCTTGGAAAAACATTTCGATTTGCTGCGTTGTAAAATTTTCCATTTTCCTATGAGTTGTTGCTGTTTTTTGTGTTTGATATTCTGCGGATAAGATGATATTAATCATTGTTCATTCATTTAACTTTCCTAATTTTATTCATCGAAAAGTTTTTAGTCATATATAATAGACATTATTCAGATTAAGATGTTATATCCACGATTTTCAACACAGAGTTCACAGAGTTTAATGAGTTTCACAGAGCAGAACTCTCTGTGTAACTCTGTCTGCTCAGTGTTCTCTGTGTTAAAGATTTTTTT
>JACRAM010000049.1 GCA_016213405.1 Bacteroidota bacterium | reverse complement strand
TCAAAAGAAAAACTGAAAAGTTTCTTTAGTAACAAACAGGTATGATTACGCGGTAATTGTTACCAGTTTGTTACTCATCCAACCTAATAACCCTTGTAACTATTTGAGCGTTAAAGAGTGTCGGCAATTTTACGAATTCACGAACTACGAAAAACGGATTGGTTCGTAGTTCGTGTATATTAGCAACTTGCGTTAATTAGTTATACCAACCAGTGCTCGGGACGGGAATCGAACCCGTACGGGATTATAAGTCCCACAGGATTTTAAGTCCTGCGTGTATACCAGTTCCACCACCCGAGCGGAAAGAGCATTCATAAAATAGATGGGCAAAAATAATCTAAAAAACTTTCGGGGAGAAGGATTATTTCGTAAGGACGAACTTCTGATTCAGCGCCAATCCGTTTTTGTTTTCAACACGCACAAAGTACAATCCTTCACGGAGATTTGATATATCAATTTCAGACGAGAAAGAAGAAATAGTTTCTTCGTGAACCATTTGCCCATCAATGCTGAAAACAGTAAGGTGATAATTTTCTTCAATTGACTTCAGGAAAGAATTATTGTCAGATTGAATCCTGAATTTTCCGCTTGTAGGATTAGGATAGATGGTAAAAGAAGATGTAAGGGGTTCTTCATTATGAACAGTCAGTAATCCTTTTGTTGTTCCAAACACCGGGCGAATCATCCACGAACCTGCAAGTGCAGACTGATTCCAACCGCTGCCGACATTGTAATACATTTTGCTGTTGGAGTTAGTGTTTTGATCCAGACCAAGATTCAGCAGAGTAGTGGAGGGGTTAGTATATTGAACAAATCCTACATAAAATGTTCCGCTCAATACTTGTTTTGTTTTCAGTAAGTACGGGTAAAACATATTGGTAAGGTTTCCCCAGTCATTATGATAAACATATTCATAGTTGGGAGTAATGATTGTGTCTTCGTATATATATGCTGAACTCGGAACTCCCCCGTTATCACCCCAAACTCTTATTTTAAATTGCTGTTGGTTTACATTCGGACCAATCCAATTGAAGAGCATTTGCACGGCAACGAGCGTATCGGGCTGATTGAGAGAAAATTTATAAGCAATTTGCCCGCCAGCAGCATTCAACCCATATCCTTTTTCAGCGGTTCCGTCATCATACGCATAATAGTTTGAAAAAGTTTGTGTGAAGCGGAGCGTGTCGTTCCATTTATCTATGTCGGAGATAGGGGGCGTTAAAACGCATTCAAGAAGAAAAGAAGTGTCTTGGGTAAGAATCGGGAAAACGTAATTTGGCGGAGTGGTAGAAATGGGAGGATTTGCAAATGGTGCGTAGTTGCAATATCCATTTGTGCTCCACGAATAAATATTTCCAGCATTTAAAGAATCAGACGCTACAGGGTTTAATGCTGAATTATAAATTGTATCTGTGAAAGAAACATTTTTTGTGACAGTATCATTGTTCCTAATAAAAAAAGTAAGATTAGATTTCATTTCCGATGCTTGATATTGTTCCCACGGCATAGCATAATAATTTTTTAAAAGAGAACGTGAATTGTAAACAAAAGCCACGTCATCAAAAATTGTATCTGTCATTGAGCGGTTTTTATCCAGATACACATAATCAATATGCCAGTGGTCAACGTTCCCTGAAACGGTTGCGTAATTTCTGAACCGGAACTGGAATCCGTTTTGTAAATAGGACAGGTCGGTAATTGGGATAATGACCAAATGAAATCCTGTATCGGGCGTAACCGGATTATAGCCGTTTTTATACCATACAGTTTTCCATGCAATGGAATCTGCCAGCAATGGATTTTTAAACTGAAGAAGGAGCGTATCGGAATTTTCAGGATCGTTTCCTCTTCCATATAGGAAACTGCTTGCCTGCCAGAAGAACGAAAATATAACTGACGAATCGGGTGGCAGAGATGATAGATTGATGGGCTTAGAAGTTAATGTGTCTGCGCTTTCTGAAGAATTGGCGCTGGCAAGCGTGTCATACGGGCAACCTGATTTACTCACGCCATCAAACGTTGCAACTCCAAGCGTTGGCGGAGCAATGGGATAATCACGGTTGATGAATACATTGCTGTCGAGCCAGAGAAAAGCATCGGGATAAATATCATCTTTTGAAAAATCATCCAGAAAAGGAAGCGAAACAGTATCAAGTTTTACGGGATTGATTCTGAGAGTTGAGTTTCTTACTTCATTATATTTTTTTACGACAACAGGGTTTGTGGTTAAATCCATTAATACCTCTTGAGAAAAACAAAATGAATGATGAATGATGAATAATGAAAACAGCAAGATGGATTTCTGCCAGCATGTAGTAACCTGCAACTGCTCCGAACTCCGAAGGAGTCCCCTTCGGGGAGGAGTCCATTCGGGATAACCTGTAACTTGTTTTTTATTCATTATCAGTTGTATCAGCAGTTGTTGTAATGATTTTTGTGCTCATATATAAATCAACCGAAGTGCCCGGATTGATCAGCGCATCTGAAGAACAAACGGGACTTTGCTTATACACTTTTGCATTTTCTTTATCGGAAGAAGTTTTACAGTCGTTGCAAATCACCGCACCTTCGCTCATTCCATTCTCAGCAAGTTTAGCCGAAGCTTCCTGATGTGTTAATCCAACCACACAGGGAATATTCATTAGTTCCCCTTCCTGCCCTTTGCCAAGCACCAAATCAATTACGCTTCCTTTCGGAATCATTTCTCCAGCTTCAATTTTTTTTCCTTTCATAGTTTGCACGAGCACGCAGTTAACACAGGGGTCAGGCCGGTAATCTCTTCTTCCCGCTTTAAGTCCGTATGAATCCAACATCGCAAGCGCCTGCCTCATGGATGCATCCACCAGATTCGGCATCTTCACCAGCGGTGCCATCTTGGCACTAACGGTCAGGTATATAATTCTATTTTGTTTGACGGAAGAATTTTTTTCAGGATCCTGCTTAACCACTACTCCTGCAGCAATTTTTGCATCGAAAACGGAATCAATCACTTCGTATCGCAAGTGTTTGTCGGAAATAAACTTGTCCAGTTCGTCAATTTTTACATTTAAAAAATCAGGAACCGTGATTAATTCTCCGTGATGCGTGAAACTTCCGAGCGATTTGAAAGAAACCCATAATATAAGAAATCCTACAGCAAGCGAGATAATAAAATGAATACGGAAGCGTTTGCTTCTTAGAAAAAGTAAAATATCTTTCACAGAAATTAACAATGATGTATTGACAAATGTATGAATTATCTCTCTTAAAGGTGTTTCAAACTTTCTACATTTACTCTGTAACTCACAGTATTTAAAAATATTTTATGAAGAAAAATATTGCAGTTGTAACGGGTGGGTATTCAGGAGAAGCGGTGATTTCCCTTCAAAGCGCAGAGGTGGTAATCAAATACCTTGATGCCGGGAAATACAACTGCTATAAAATCATTCTTACAAAAGAAAAATGGATTCTCTCTCAGGATGGAAAAGAATTCTCAGTTGATAAAAACGATTTTACAGTAGCAGTAGGAGGGAAGAGAATAAAATTTGATTGTGCCTTCATGGCGCTGCACGGAACTCCGGGCGAAGACGGAAAACTTCAGGGGTATTTTGATATGATTGGAATGCCCTATACAAGCTGCGGAGTAACGGTTTCTTCGCTTACATTTAATAAAGCATTTACGGTGGCAACGCTCGGAAGATTAGGAGTTAATACGGCTCAGTCAATGGTGACGAATAAAAAAGATAAACTATCTGCCGATGATATTCTTTCAAAAGTTTCTCTCCCTTGTTTTGTCAAGCCGAATGAAGGCGGATCGAGCATTGGTGCCACTAAAGTGAAACATAAAGAAGAATTAATTCCTGCAGTGAACCTGGCGCTGAAAGAAGGAGAAGAAGCCATAATAGAAGAATTCATTGAAGGAACAGAAATTACTTGCGGAGTAATCAGCTATAAAGGAAAAGTAAAAGCGCTTGCTATTACTGAAATTGTTTGCCATACAGAGTTTTTTGATTTTTATGCGAAGTATAAGGACAAAGCAACTGAAGAAATTACTCCGGCAAGAATTCCTCTGGTCATTGAAGCAGAATGTAAAAATCTAAGCGAATACATTTATAAAGCGCTTGGATGTAAGGGAATGATTCGCATTGATTATATTGTAAAGAAAAATAAACTGTATATGCTGGAGGTGAACAGCATTCCCGGTATGACGGAAAGAAGTCTGCTTCCACAACAGGCAGAATATGCCGGCATATCAAGAAAAGAACTTTTTGGAAATGCGGTTGAAGAAGCGTTGTTATGAATTAACGTTTCAATTCATTTAAAAACTTAGCAAGTTTCTTTACTGCGATTGCCCGATGGCTTATTCTACTTTTTTCTTCCAATGACATTTCAGCAAATGATTTATTGTACCCATTCGGAATGAAAATAGGATCATAGCCAAAACCTTTTTGTCCTTGCCTTTTGGTTAAAATAATTCCATCTACTTTCCCTTTAAACAAATACTCTTTATTTCTGATTATCAATAATATAACAGTAATAAAAGAAGCATATCTATTTGACGTATTTTTCATTTCTTCCAAAACCTTTTCAATATTCTTCTCAGAATTTTTTTCTTCGCCAGCGTAACGGGCAGAAAGAACTCCGGGTTTTCCATTCAAAGATTCTATTTCAAGACCAGTATCATCTGCAAAACAATCTGCTTTGTATTTTTTGTAAACATATCTTGCTTTCTGCTTTGCATTTTTTTCCAGCGTATTTCCTGTTTCTGGTAATTCTTCATCACAGCCAATATCTTTTAAACACAATAAATTAAAACCATTCTTAAGAAGATGCTGAACTTCCTCAATTTTATATTTGTTGTTTGTTGCGAAGACTAATTCCATATCAGGATTATGGGTAAATTTGTCTGTGAATTATCCGAAAATTTCAATAGTTACTCCTTCCTACAATCAAGGCGAATATCTTGAAGAGACAATTCTTTCTATTGTCAATCAAAAGTATCCAAATCTTGAATATATCATCATTGATGGAGGAAGTACGGATAATTCAGTTCAGATTATAAGAAAGTATGAAAAATATTTGAAGTATTGGACAAGCGAAAAAGATATGGGACAAAGTGATGCGATTAATAAAGGATTGAATGAAGTTACAGGCGATTTATTTAATTGGATTAACAGCGATGATTTACTGGAAGAAGGTTCTCTTCAAAAGATTGCCAACACGTTTCGTAAAAATTCAGACAAGAAAATTTTTTGTTTTGCTCTTAATTATCTGAAAGGAAACCGAAAACAGTTATTTAAACCAAAAAATAACCCGTCAGATAGTCTGCAATGTTTTTGCGAACCGATAATTTCGCAGCCAGCAACCTTTTTTTCGGTAGATGCAATTAGCAGCGCAGGAATCATTAATACTCATTTGCATTATTCTATGGATTATGAGTTATGGCTCAGGATGGTATTTTTATTTGGGAATGAATCTATATACGTATCTGACGATGTTATTGCCTCCTTTCGTATTCATGACGAAGCGAAGACTTTTAAAGGGGATGAGAATTTTGTAAATGATATCGGAAGCATTTTTTATTCTCTTTCAAAAAAAATAGGATTGAAAAAATATTCTGTGGTGCTACAGGAAGTTTGTCAAATAAAAAAAGAATATTCATTTGAACTGCCAGCTGAAAAAATAAATATTTCTCTTGCCGAACACATGATAATACATTTTCTGTTAAAATGGAAAAGAAATATTTTTTCAAAGAACGATTTTCTTTCTTCTAAGTTGATTTTAAATAAAATAGATTTTAATAAAGAAGATTTATCCCCAAAAGAAAGAATCTGGCTGAATGAAATGAGAAGAAATGCCGCACCAACATCATGGCTTGAATTCAGAGCGAAAAGGAAAATCAGATATATACTTTCAAAATAATATATGAGTAACCCGGCTGTTTCTGTATTGATGCCTGTTTACAATGTGGAACAATATGTTGGAGAGGCGATTGAATCTATTCTTAAACAGAATTTTTCTGATTTTGAGTTTATTATTATCAACGATGGCTCCACTGACAAAACCCTACAGGTAATAAATTCTTATTATGATAATCGCATCCGCGTATTCAGCAATGACAAAAATGCAGGAATAGCAAGAGCATCAAACATTGGGTTAGTTCATGCAACCGGCAAATATATGATGAGAATGGAGGGAGATGATATTTCTCATCCTGAGAGGTTAGAAAAACAATATCGATTTATGGAAAATCATTCTGAGATAGGAATATGCGGAACTCACATGCAATTATTTGGACAACAAGACAGCATCTCAAGATGCTCCATGGATGACGAAGAAATAAAAGCCGGGCTGATTTGGAGCACTACAATGAATCACGGTACTATCATTATGAGATTAGACCCGATACGCAAGAATGGATTTTTTTATAATGAATCTTTTCCTATGGCTGAAGATTGGCTTTTTTTTTATAAAGTAAAAGATGCAATGAAATTTGCCAACCTTGATGAAGTACTTTATTTTTACCGTAAAGGGGAGCATAATACCACAAAAAAATATTCGGCAAAATCCTGGATGATTAATTCCCATGTGCATAATATTATTTTGAAAGATTTCGGGTTCAATTTTTTGGAAGATGAATTGAGACTCCATCAATTTATTCTTGCTCAGTTTTCTCTTTCACCAACAGAAGAGGTTGTCTGGCAAGCAAGACAATGGTTAGATAAACTCATCAGCTATAATCGAAAAGTGCATGTGTATCAGCAAGAAGTATTTGAAAAAATAGCTGAAGAAAAATGGAACGCATTGTTTTTTCGTTTAGTTCCGTATGGGTTTAATGTGATTCGTGCTTACTTCTCCGTTACAGGCATTTCAAGGAATCATCTTAGCTACTATCTGAAATGTACATTGAATAAACTTGTTGGAAAAAAATAAGAATGAGAAAAAAATCGTACGAACATATTATCAGGAGTTACGGTGAAACAGGAAAACTTGTTTGTGGAGATTTAGTGTTTTCAGATAATCGTAAATATGCAGATGCCTGTGGATATAAAGGATTCGAAAGATGGAAATACTTTTTGAAAATCAGGCGCGGATATTTTCATGCATCTTGGAAATTATTTCTTGCTATTTTTTTTAAACGGTGTTATTACGGTCCCTTTAAGGGTGAGTTCGGAAATTTTCTTGGACACAATCTTCCCTTTCTTGCTTATCTGCATTCAAAAGGCGTTAAGATTTATTATTGCGGCATGCTGCTTCATAAATCATTTCTAGTTGATGAAAATGGAAAGAGCATTATTTATAAATGGTATGGATTAAGAGATTTTTTCAAAGAAGTTTCTCCTCAGCAAAACATTACAATCCCACCGGCAGATGTACAAATTGAAATCGATAAATTTGAAAAAGAAGCAAAGAGTTCCATATTTCCTTTTTTTAATATTGGCGACCCCTATTATTATTGGTTTATTCATAGAACATGGATGCTGAAAGGATTTATGAAGACAATAGATTTTGGGAAAATTTATAAATCAAAAAAGAAAAACTCTGTTGTAATTTTTCCAAGAAGCAAGGGATCAAAATCCACTTCGAATAATGGATATCCCTGGGATTGGGAAGAAGTAGTGCAAACGGTTAAACCTTATTTTGAAAAAGTTTATGTGCTTGGCCATCCTGCGTTTAGCAGTGCCATACAATCGCATGAGAATGTTGAAGTAATAATTACTGATGACAATTCAAAAATTATTGAAAAGTGCTGCAATAGTAATTTAATTATTACCCAGCATTCCGGCACATGTTATCTGGGAGAATATACAAACACGCAAGTCCTGATTATTTTTAAGGGAAAGTTTCCCATAGTAGGGATAAATGATTCTATTGTTTTCAAAGAATTCATTGGAAAAAAATATCCGTTTGAATTTGCCTTTTCACTGCAGGAGATAGAAGAGTATGTAAAAAATTTTCCCTCCTTCCGACAGAAATTGTAACTTTGGTTACTTCTCGAAATCAAATTATGATACAAAATGTATTGATCACCGGAGTGGCTGGTTTTATTGGTTCCAACCTCTTAGATCATTTGATTTTACGTACAAACTGGAAAATTACTGGAGTTGATAATCTTACTACAGGAAGTGAAGATAATATCCGGCATCATTTGACTAATCATCGTTTCAAATTTATCAAACAACGCTGCAGTGACATCAAATCCTTAAAAGAATTCGATTGTATCTTTCATCTTGCTGCTCTTCCTCGTATTCAACCAAGTTTTGATTTGATAAAGGATCATGTGGAAGCAAATCTTGTACAGGGAATTCATTTGATAGAACTCATGGTGAAAGAAAAGTATTTTCCGCGATTTGTATACAGTGGTTCAAGTGCGATTTACGGAAACCCCAAACTTATTCCTACCAATGAGAATGAATCAATCAAATGTATGAATCCCTATGCTTTTCAGAAATATGAGTTGGAAAAATATCTTGAGTTAATATCGGTAAGATACCCTTCACTGAATTATGTTGTGCTGAGGTATTTCAATCCGTACGGACCAAGAAGTTTTAATCCCAAAAATCCCTTTAATCCTTACAGCAGCGTAGTTGGAATTTTTTTGAACAAATGGAAAGAAGGCAAGCCGCTTCTTATTACGGGTGATGGTAGCCAGCAACGGGATTTTATTCATATCGCTGATTTGACCGAGGCAAATTATTCTGCAGCGGTTCATCCAGAAAAGTTAAACACAGCATTTAATATTGGTAATAGTTCTACCACTAGCATTCTTGAATTAGCAAAAATAATTTCTGATAAATATGAATTTATTCCAAAGAGAGAAGGTGAGGCGGATATCACTTTTGCGGATATAAGCAAGGCAATAAGTGTACTCAACTGGAAACCTACATATATATTGGCAGAATACATTAGTGATTTTAAGAAGAAGCATTCATAGTTTATTTATAAATGAAAAAATTTCTTTTTTTTGTTGCGCTTACTCCTACTCAATTGCTTACTCCATTAAGAAAAAATCTTTTCTTGCAATTCCTTAATGCTCTCGAAAATCAAACCTATCAAAACTGGCAGGCGATTCTGATTGGAGAAGAAGAAAAAAATGATGGACGAATTATTTACAAAAAAACTTATTTGAAAACTAAATCTGAAAAACTCATATCTGCATACAAATATTTTTTGACTCTTAGAGAAAAGCCGGATTATATTATTCGTCTTGATGATGACGATTTAATTTCCCCAAATGTTTTACAAAAAGTTGTTACGTGTTCTGTTGATTTTGATTGTTACGCAGATAAATATCATGCATATTATGATGTTGTTTCGGGGCAAGTCTGCCATGTGCAAAATGCGTGGATGCCAAATACAATTATTCATAAAACAAACCATGCAATCTCTTCTTATACCCACGATGCAAAACCGTTAGTGCTGCTCGACCATAGTAAATACTGGATGGAATATTATCTTGGTAAAAGAATTATATGGGAAAATAAAACAACACCAGTCTACCTTAGAATCATGTCTCCAACCAGTATAACAAGCGGAATGAGTTCGCAGTCTATTATGAATTTTTCCACAGATATACTTAATAATTACCACAGGAAAACAAAAGGGATCGGAAAATGGAAAAATGAACAACCTGAAGAATTTGCTAACTATATAAATGTTTTAAAAAATGATTGGAAAAAAATTAGCGGACTATCTCATGTTCAATTTAAACACTCTTTTATTGAAACACTTTTAAAAAAATTTGTTTTATGATTGGATTGTTTAAAATCTTTTTCTATTATTGATTTTTATTTACATTACAGATTATTTAATAGTTTATATTTTTTACTATAATTAAAAATGATTTAATGCACTCTCAGATCAAAGTAAGTGTTGTCATTCCATGTTATAATGTAGAACGTTATTTAGAAGAGTGTATAAACTCTGTGCTTAATCAGAAATATAATCAAATAGAAATAATTTGTGTAGATAATAATTCCACCGATAATACAAATAAAATATTACAACAAATTCAGAAATCTGTCCCATTACTTATTATTACAAATGAAACCCGGCAAGGAGCATGTTTTGCCAGAAATACTGGAATGGAAATGGCAACTGGTGAATACCTTCAATTTTTAGATGCTGATGATTTATTGTTTCCTGAAAAGATCAGTACACAGGTTTTAATTCTAAACACTTTGTCAGATAAATTACCTGCAGTTATTGTTGGAGAAAGTTATAGGGAAGATGTTTTAAAAAAAAGAAAAGTAATTCTATCAGAAAAAAATGATATATGGCTTGGATTACTTTCAACACGATTAGGAAATACCTGCTCTAATTTGTGGAAAAAAAAAGATTTACAAAATGTTGGAGGATGGAATAATTATTATTCAAGCAGTCAGGAGTATGAATTGCTGTTTCGATTAATGAAAAATAATGCCAAGATAGCTTTTGATAATAATAATAATACTCTTGTTCGCGATAGAGAATCAGGAAGCATATCATCTTCAAATCTTTCAGGAACATGGAAACAATATTGCAGTTTGAGAGCAGAGATTATTAATTATATTATTCAAAATAATATAAATCTTTCTATGCATAAAAAATATTTTCAGGTATTATTTGATTCGATACGGACTTTAGCGAAGTATGATTTGCAGAGCGCATATTATCTCTTTCAAAAACATATTCCTTCAGATTTCATTCCCAAAAAATCTTCTGTTACATCCAATTCATATTTATTTTTGTATGATATTTTTGGATTTCAAAATTCAGAGCGAATAAAAGCAATGTTCTCTTGAAGATATTATATTTTTCTCCCAACCCTTTATTAAGCACATCCGGCAATACCGGATATGGAACTCATATTCGGGAAATGATATGTGCATTCAAGCAGCAGGGGAATATTGTGGAGGAATTAATTATAGGAAATAACGATTATCCATTTGAGAGGATAAATCAAACTAACAAAAACTTTCTAAAGAAATTTGTGCATAAATATATATGGAGGTCAGCAAAAGACTATGCTTTGATTAAAAGAGACAAAGATTCAGAGCGATTAATAGAAAAAACAATAAGACAATTCAATCCAGACGTTGTTTATGAGCGTGCATCTTTTTTATGCTCTTCAGGGCTGAATATTTGCAAAAGATTTAATATTAAATATGTTGTTGAAGTAAATGCTCCTTTTTCCCAAGAGATGAAATGGTTTGAAGGAGCCAATTCTTTTTTCGGTTCTGTCTCTGATCGAATCCTCAGAAGTCAACTCAATTATTCTAATAAAGTAATTACTGTTTCATCCGCTCTTAAAAACTATTTAAAAGAATATTGCAATGACGATTCGAAAATTACTGTAACACCTAATAGTGTAAATGAAAGTACAATTCAAATAGATAGTTTATGCCAAGATCAGTTGAAAAAAAAATATGAAATAACCCAAAATACAATTGTAATAGGATTTGTTGGTTCGATTTTTCCATACCATGGAGTAGATTTATTAATAAAAGCTTTTTCAGAAGTTAAAAAAATATTTTATAATCACGATATCAAACTTTTGATAGTTGGAGATGGATATATGTTAGAAGAGTTAAAGCAACTTACAAAAACTAATAAGACAGAAGATGATGTGATATTTACAGGTTCTGTAAAACATGAAAACATTTTCACATATATTGATTTGATGGATGTTACAGTGATGGCAAAGTCAAACTGGTATGGTTCACCGGTAAAAATATTTGAATACGGTGCACTTGGAAAAGCCATTATTGCTCCAGATGTTTCTCCTGTTAGAGATGTTATGGAAGATGGTGTAGATGGTTTATTGGTTCAACCTTCAGTTGAAAAAATTTCAGAAGCATTGAATAAATTTCTTGGTGATCCTGATTTGAGAAAAAAGTTAGGAAACAATTTTAAGAGTAAGGTTTTAAGTAATTACACATGGTATCAAACGGCTGAAACAATTCTCACTACTTTCAATATATGAAGATTGCGCTTTTAACCGATGGTATTTTTCCTTATGTGATAGGAGGAATGCAAAAACATTCCTATTATTTAGTTAAGTATTTGTCAAGGAATGGTGTTTCAGTTGATTTATATCACACCAATCAGAGTGCTTATGATATTTCAAAGCTCGAGTTGTTTTCTGAAGAAGAAAAAAAACATATTAATTCACATGTAATCGATTTTCCTGATTTTAGAAATTTGCCCGGACATTATATGCGCGAGTCTTATGAATATTCAAATAAAATTTTTAAGGCATTCCAAAATAATTCCAATATAGATTTTGTTTATGCAAAAGGTTTCACCGGATGGAAACTTATTGAAGAAAAGAAGAAAGGATTTCAATGCGCTCCTATTGGAGTTAATTTTCATGGCTATGAAATGTTTCAAAATGCTCCATCTTTCAAATCTAAACTAGAGCAGATTTTATTTCTTAAAAAACCAGTTTTGTATAACATTCGTAATGCCGACTACGTGCTTTCTTATGGAGGAAAAATAACAGAGATAGTTTCATCATTGGTTGTCAAGAAAAATACAATTATTGAAATTCCTGCTGCCATAGAAAGTGACTGGCTTATTGGTTCTATCCACCCAGCAGGTAAAAAAAGAAAATTTTTATTTATTGGAAGATATGAAAGAAGAAAAGGTATAGAAGAGCTAAATCAAGTCTTGAAAGAAATGATTATTGAATATGATTTTGAATTTCATTTTATCGGGCAAATTCCTGAAAATAAAAAAATAATTTCAGAAAAAATATTTTATCACGGCATCATTTCAGATTCTGAAAAAATAAAATCTATTACTGCAATATGTGATATTCTGGTTTGTCCAAGTTTTTCTGAGGGAATGCCCAATGTTATTTTAGAAGCAATGGCATGCGGACTTGCTGTAATTGCGACTGATACTGGCGCCATAAATCTTTTAGTATCTTCACAAACAGGCTGGCTGATTGAACCAGGTAAAATGTTTATTAAGCGATCAATGATAGAGGCAATTCTTTCTTCTGACGGATTAATTAACCAGAAAAGGGAAGCAAGCGTTCAATTAATCAGCAAGGATTTTATTTGGGACAAGATAATATTCAGAACAATTAATGAAATAGAAAGGGCTGCAGTAAAATAATATACATGGATTTAGTTGAAGCAAGTGCTAGAGGGTATGATCAGGCAATTCGCCACCCATGGGAACTTGCACGACTTCATGTTATAAAAAAAATTATTAGCAAATATCTTCTTATTTCCAATGACTCAATTATTCTCGACATTGGGTGTGGTGATTCTTTTGTTTCAGAAAATCTAGCTAAAGAATATGAGACTTCAATGATATATGCTATGGATATTGCTTTTACAGACGAAATAATAAATAATTTCAACCAGCGATTTAACTATAAGAATCTTCGTTTATACAGTTCTCAAGATGAATTGAAAAATAATATAAATAAACCAGTTACTGTTGTCTTGCTTACAGATGTGATAGAACATATTAAGGATGATGTAGAATTTCTTAATAGGCTCCTTAAGCAAAATTTCATAGACGATAAAACGGTTTTTTTAATAACTGTTCCCGCCTATCAATCTCTTTTTTGTTCACACGATAATTTTCTTGGTCATTACAGGCGCTACACAAATAAAGTGCTAATGCAAAATACAGATGCTGCTGGGTTAACTACTATTGAAAATGGATATTTCTTTTTCACATTACTTCCTTTTCGTCTTTTTCAGGTTATTAAAGAGAATATTTTTAATCTGAAAAAAAAGGAATCATCAACAGACCTTGCAACTTGGAAAGGTGGTTTATTTCAGGCTGAGTTTTTAAAATTTATATTAATTTGTGATGCTGAATTTTCTTTTTTTCTTAAAAAGTTAGGAATCAAACTTTGTGGACTTTCTAATTACTCGCTATGCAGAAAACATGTTTGATCATACCTTGTTATAATGAAGCTAAACGACTTTCTGTTGAAGCTATACAGAAGTTCATTAATGAAAATGATCACGTAAGTTTTTTCTTTGTCAATGATGGAAGTAAAGATGCAACGCTGCCGATTCTTGAAAGCATGCAAAAAAAAAATGTAGAAAAGATATTTATTCTGTCTTTGAAGATAAATAAAGGAAAAGCTGAAGCAATCCGTCAAGCTGTATTGGATGCGATGAATTGGAGCAGATTTGAAGTAATTGGATTTTGGGATGCAGACATTTCAACCCCGCTGGCTGAATTAAATAAGATGCTTCGAATTATGAGAGATGAACCAACAAATGAAATAATTATTGCTTCACGTGTAAAGCGGTTAGGTGCAATTATTGAAAGAAAACGTATCCGCCATATTTTTGGAAGAATATTTTCTACTTTTTCGAGTTTGATTCTAAAGCTTCCTGTTTACGATTCACAATGCGGAGCAAAAATTTTTAATACTACAATACTTAGCATCGCTTTTTCAGATCCATTTATTTCAAAATGGCTTTTTGACGTTGAAATTCTTGCCAGAATCAGAAATAAATATGGAACAGAAAATGCAAAGCAAATAGTTTATGAAATGCCTGTTTCACATTGGGCTGATGTGTCTGGTTCTAAAATTCGATTTACTCATTATCTTAAAGTTCCTTTTGAGCTTTTGAAAATTAATAATCATTATAACAAATAACCTTGTTTCTGTTATTAGCAAAAAATATATTGATTTCATGAATACTTCGAATAATGATATCTTTTTTAATAGCAATCATATAAAAATAGGTTTTGAAAAAAGAATTCTTGTCGGGATACTATTCCTATTGCTTAGTTACCCGCTCTTTTATTATTCATATAAATTCTGTCTCCCAGATTTTGGTGGGAAGGATTTTTTTGCATATTATTTGCTATATAAAGATTGGGATTTTAGTAAAGTAGACAGTCCATTTAATATGCGACTTATCAGTTGTTTTTTCATTTTCCTCATGAATAAAAGCAGTTTACATTATGATACAGAAACTGTTTTCTCAAAATGCTATCCAGATTTTGATCAGCAGGTTTTTTTTAATGCAACTTTATTTAACTATATCTGTGTTGTTATTACATGCATTGGTATTTACCGCATAGTTCGTCAAGTTGCTAATAATGAATTATACGCTTTCATATTTGGCAGCATTTATTTATTTGGTTTTGGGACACTTTTTTTCTCTTTAAAACCTTTAACTGAAGCTTGCGGAATTTTATTGCTTGCTTATGCTTTTTATCATTATGTTAAGCAAAGCAATTATATCTACATATTTCTTTTGCTGTCTATTTTTCAGCGCGAATACACGTTTTTCGCGTTTGGAATAATATCACTTATAGATTATTATTTTTTAAGAAAAAGATACTACTTGTTTGTTTTTGTTTCCTCAGTTTTCTTTTTTTTCATTTATTTTGTACTGCGAAAAACATTCTTCTTTACGCCTCATTACGAATTTCAAACATCCCTTAAAACCTTTTTGAATTCTATTATTTATCCTGATATGGATTGGATTTCATTTTTAAAACAATCGCTTCTTATTTCAAATATTCTCATCATATATTTTCTCGCACTTGTGTATAAAAAATATAAACGTATGCAAATCAATTGGAGGCATTTATTAATAACTATAGTACTGCTCATTCATGTTTTACTTATGTGTATTATGGCTAAGTTCGGTAATAATGCAGGAAGATATTTTTATTATACCGCTCCCATTATTATTTTTTATCTTTCAATTGAAATGAAACCATTACTCAGAAATTATTTACGATTTGATGAATAATGTTTGAAGGTCGGATAAATAAAATTATTGTTTTCTTTATTTATATTTCTGTTTTTGTTAATTCGTATGTTTTTACGAAAGAACCAGCAGAAATTTATCTGGGATACCTTGTTTTTGCTCTTTTGCTGCCGGTTTTTATGCTCAGGCATTCTTTCCCTAAGCATTTACTTGCAATTTTTTTCATATTACTTGTATCAGGAACAATTAATATTCTCCTTGACAATAATACATTTCCTTTTTTTCTTAAAATATATTTAGGACTTTTTTTTTCCTACCTTTTTTATTATTATGTGGTGGTGCAGTCAGAATATAATATTGAAAAACTTTTTCAACTTTATTTAATTGGATGTTATATCGTTTCCCTTATCGGAGTCGTACAGCTTGTTTCATATTTGGTAGGGTTCAAATACGGATACGATTACAGCTGGTTCTTAAATAAATGGGGTTTTATAGTAGGTGGAAATTTTGGAATCCGCATCAATTCAATTTTTGGCGAACCCACTTACTTCGGCACATGCGTTTCAGCCGGAATGTTTGTTTCAATTTACAATTTAATTGTAAAACGGCCGTATTATCTTTCTAAATTTCAAAGTGCTGTGATCGCTATTATTTATTGTTTGACATTTTCCGGAGTTGCATATACAGCCATATTTATTGCCATCATATTATTGCTTGTCAATTTCGGAGTTATCCGCTATATATTTATTTTTGTTCCTGTTTTGTTTGGAGCTTTTTTATATTTGTATAATAATGTGTATGAGTTTAGAACCAGATATGACAGCACGGTAGATATTTTTCTGACCGGGAAATTTTCTATCGGTAAAACACATGGCTCATCTATCATTCTTTATAATAATTATCGTGTTGCACTGGAAAATGTTTCACATAATTTTTTATTCGGAACTGGTTTAGGTTCGCATCCCATAGCGTTTGATAAATATTCCATCACTAAAAATATTGATGTGCATGGATTTGAACTT
Organism: Bacteroidota bacterium; assembly: GCA_016213405.1. Taxonomy (NCBI): domain Bacteria; kingdom Pseudomonadati; phylum Bacteroidota; species Bacteroidota bacterium. The sequence continues at coordinate 70,749 of JACRAM010000049.1, read as the reverse complement.
AATAGTGCCGATGCAAATTCAATGTTATTACGCCTGATTTCTGAAACAGGATTATTTGGGACAGCTCTTATGCTGATTATTACATTCAGATGTTTTATCAGACGCGTCAGAGATGGCACAAGAAATATACCTGAGTTCTATTGGATTATTTCAAGTGCGATTTTAGTAATGATTTTAATCAATCTTTTTAGACAAGGGCATTATTTCCTTAATGGATTTCCATTTTTTATATGGATGTATTATTATAATTATGTCAATTATAGAAAACATCTTGAGGAAGTCAAGGTCAAAGTTAATACTGAGAGTAATACTTCACAACTCTCCGTTCTTTAATGAAAATTTTATTTCTCTATACTGAGCTTTCAGAATATTTCTTAGCATGTATTAATGTTTTAAGAACAAAAAAAAATGTTGATATTCATATTGTTTGTCTGCCTGTCAATAAAGAAGCCCCCTTTATTTTCACTTTTTCAGAAAATATAAAGATATATATGAGGAATAATTTTGACAAAAAAAGTATTTATGAGATTGCAAAAGAAATTTCTCCTGACGCGATTTATTGCAGTGGCTGGATTGATAAAGACTATCTTTCTCTTTGTGGAAAGTTTAAAAACAAAATTCCTGTTATTCTTGGTTTTGACAATAAGTGGAAAGGAAGCATAAAGCAAAAACTAGCGTCATCATTTAGCGGAATTACTGTTCTAAAATATTTTTCTCACTGCTGGATTCCTGGCAAACCACAGTTAGAATTTGCAAAGCGTCTTGGATTTGACGAAAAAAATATTTTAAAAGGATTTTATTCATGCGATTATAATAAGTTCCACACACTATATTTAAAATTCAAAGAACACAAAGAAAAGAAATTTCCTCATCGTTTTATTTTCTCCGGACGATATACAGAATCGAAAGGAATACAAGATTTATGGAAGTCTTTCATTGAGATTCAAAATGAAACTCCATATGATTGGGAGTTATGGTGCCTTGGAACTGGAAGTATTAATCCCATTGTTCATCCTAAGATAAAACACTTCGGTTTTGTACAATCAAATAATATAGAAAAATTTATAGCAGAAGCTGGAGTTTTTGTTTTACCCAGTACATTTGAGCCATGGGGAGTTGCGGTGCATGAATTTGCTTCTGCCGGATTTCCGTTGATATGCAGCAGTGAAGTTGGCGCTGCCGATATTTTCCTGAGGGATGGAGAAAATGGTTTCTTATTCAAACCTGGAAATGTTTCTGATTTTAAAAAAGTAATGAAGAAAATATTTTCTCTCAGCGATGAACAATTATTTATCATGGGAGAAAAAAGTGTTGAACTTGCAAAACAAATCACTCCTGAGAAGTGGGCAGATACATTAATGTCAATTATTAAAAACTGATGTGCGGAATTAACGGCATATATGGGTTGAGTGATAGATTTAAGCAGGAAAGTATAATCCGAACGATGAATAAATGCCTTGCCCATCGTGGACCTGATGACGAAGGTTTTTTTTCAGATGATAAAATAGTTTTAGGTCATAAACGCCTTTCCATTATTGATTTATCCAACGCTGGTCATCAGCCAATGTTTTCAAATGACAAACGATATTGTATAATTCATAATGGAGAGATATACAATTTTAAAGAAATAAGAAACCAAATTAAAGATTATATTTTCAAAACGCAAAGCGATACTGAAGTTATTCTGGCATCTTATACAAAGTGGGGGAGTGAGTGTGTGAAATATTTTAATGGAATGTTTGCTTTTGCAGTCTGGGATAATATGAAGAGGGAGCTATTTATTGCAAGAGACAGATTTGGTATTAAGCCACTTTATTATTATGGAAAAAATGATTTACTTCTTTTCTCTTCTGAAATTCGTTCTTTACTTTCAAGTGGAATTGTTCTTAAGAAAGTAGATGAGAATTCATTAATTGATTACTTACGTTATCAGACAGTTCATGCTTCTAAAACGATTTTGAAGGAAGTTTTTATGCTGATGCCCGGGCATTCAATGACAGTGAAAGAAAATCAAGTTAGTATTGAATGCTATTGGAAACCTGAAGCAGCTATTGAAAATTCTGATTCATATCTTCAAATATGTAAAAGTGTGAATGAACTTCTCACTGCATCCGTTGAAAGAAGATTAGTTGCGGATGTTCCGTTTGGCGCATTTTTGTCAGGAGGAATTGATTCAAGCTCTATAGTTGGTTTGATGAGTAAGGTTTCAACGCAGAAAGTAAAAACATTTTCAGTTGTGTTTGATGAAAAGAAATTCAGTGAATCTGAATTTTCAAAGTTTATTGCAAAAAAATATAACACCGATCATCATGAAATTAAGCTCAACGTAAGTGATTTTGTAAATGAATTACCAAATGCACTGAATGCCATGGATCATCCGAGCGGTGACGGACCCAATACCTATGTTGTTTCTAAAGCAACCAAAAATGCTGGAATCACAATGGCTTTGTCGGGTTTAGGTGGTGATGAATTGTTTGCTGGCTATGATATTTTTAAAAGAAGTTTGAAATTAAAAAACTCTTCTATCAGAAAAATCTCTCAACCAATCAGGATGGCAGCAGGAAATTTTTTACACTCTGTAAAAAAAGATTCAGGTTCAAAAAAACTTTCAAAAATACTTGCTGGAGAAAAAATGTCATTTAATGAATTTTATCCTTTATCAAGGCAGGTACTCATGGATGATGTGATTGAAAAAATTACTTCAAAAAGTCATCTGCCTGAAAATATTGTTTCAACAATTATTTCAGCATTTGATGTCAATGAAAATGAATTTCTGCTTAGTAAAGTAAGTATAGCTGAAATTTCATCTTATATGGAGAATGTTTTATTACGCGATACTGACCAGATGAGTATGGCTCATGCTCTTGAAGTGCGTGTTCCTTTTCTTGATTACGAGTTGGTGAAATATGTTTTATCTGTTCCCGATAAATTCAAAAATCCAGTTACTCCCAAAAAATTGCTTGTAGATTCTCTTGATAATCTGCTTCCCCCGAAAATTGTCAATAGAAAAAAAATGGGCTTTACTTTACCATGGACGCATTGGATGAAGAATGAGCTTCAATCAATGTGTGAGCAAAACCTATTATCTCTATCGAGAAGAAAGTATTTTCATGAAAAGGAATTGCAAAAACTCTGGGCAAGATTCTTATCTGGCGATAAAGAAATAACATGGTCTCGCATCTGGCACTTAGTGGTGCTTGAACACTGGCTGAGCAAAAATGAAATTGATGATTAAAAAGAAAATTCTAGTATTTATTGACTGGTATCTTCCTGGTTTCAGAGCTGGTGGGCCCATTCGTTCTTGCGCCAATCTTATTGCCCATCTTTCTAGCGAATTTGAATTTTTTGTTGTTACAACCGATACGGATTACATGAGTAATTCTCCCTATGAATCGGTTAAAAAGAATGAGTGGAACAAATTAGTTGATGGCTCGAACACGTATTATATTTCTAAAGAAAATCTGAATGCTGAAACGATTAAGCGATTGATAATGGAAGTTGAAGCCGATTTTTATTATCTCAATGGAATGTATTCTTATTTATTTACCATTGTTCCGTTAAAAAATATTGTACGAAGGAAAAAAATAATTTTAGCAGTTCGTGGAATGCTTGCCCCAAGCGCCATTGCCATTAAATCTTTTAAGAAGAATATATATTTTACCTATGCAAAGATGATTGGATTGTTTGATGATGTGATTTTTCAAGCATCCTCTGTGGAAGAAAAAAGACAGATTGAAAAAATATTTTTCAAACAACAAATAAGAGTTGTTCCGAATCTTCCAAGAAAAAAAGCTTCTGCAAACAATCAAATGAAAAATAAACAATCAGGGAATGTGCACCTGTTGAATATTGCCCGTATAGCCCCTGAAAAAAATCTTTTATTCGCGTTAGAAGCACTAAAAAAAGTTAAAAGCATTGTTGTGTTTGATTTTTATGGACCGATTTACGATAACAATTACTGGGAGGAATGCAAAAAAGTAATTGCAAACCTGCCTTCGAATGTTCAGGCAACATATAATGGCGTTGCAGAAGGAGAACAGATTTTTAAACTCATGGAGAATTATCATTTCCTGTTCATGCCTTCATCCGGTGAAAATTTCGGACATATTATTCTTGAGGCAATGTCAGCCGGGCTTCCTGTCATTATCAGCGATAAAACTCCCTGGAGAAATCTTAAATCAAAAAAATCTGGATGGGATATTTCTCTTAGCAATCCTTCTCATTTTTCTGAAGTAATAGAGGAATGTTCTGCTATGACCCAGAATGAATATGAAATCATGTCTAAAGGAGCCGATGCTTTTGCTTCCGAGTTCATTCAGGACGAAGAAAAGGTAAATGCTAACAGACAATTGTTCTCCTAAAGTCTTACTTTTGCAGATGCTTAAAACGGATTTGTCAAAGTTTAATAATTCATGGTATAATCCCCGTGCGTCATGGATTACTCGTGTTATTTGGTATTGCATAAATGCTTGCATCATTAATTCTAACTGTCCGTTTAATTTTATCAAGATTTTTTTTCTTAGGATGTTTGGAGCGAAGGTTGGAAGTAATGTTGTTGTGAAACCGCGTGTGAATATTAAGTATCCGTGGAATGTTTCAATTGGCGATAACGTATGGATAGGAGAGAGGGTTTGGCTGGATAGTTTAGGAAAAATAAATATTGGTTCGAACAGTTGTATTTCTCAGGGTGCGATGCTTATCTGCGGAAATCATAATTATAAAAAATCTTCTTTTGATTTAATTGTTGGAGATATAATTTTAGAAGATGGAGTCTGGATTGGAACAGGAGCTATTGTTTGCGCTGGAGTTACCTGTCAGTCGCATGCTGTCCTTGCGGCTGGCTCTGTTGCTACAGATATACTGGAAGCATATTCTATTTATCAGGGGAATCCTGCTGCCAAAATAAAAGAAAGAATTCTTTCAGAATGAGTTTTTTTTCTTCTATAAAAAATGTAATTGGGAATTATTTTCTTTCGATGGAACTCCAGTCTATTCATCGGAACAAAACATTCATGAACTTGGAAGAAGCGAAAACAGTTGGGATTCTTTTTGACGCAACTGAAAGGGAGAACTTTGATTTAGTTAAAAAGTATATTGTTTATCTTAAAGACATGAAAAAGAGCGTGAAGGCAATTGGATTTTATAATCAGAAACAAACTCCTCCTATGGCATATTCAAAACTTGAGTATGATTTTTTTACCCTAAAAGATTTGAACTGGTATAATTTTCCGGATAACATTTATGTTCGGAATTTCATAGAAGACGAATATGATATTTTGCTCGACCTGAATATTTATGATTCATTCCCTCTTAAATATGTTTCAGCTGTATCAAAAGCAAAATTCAAAGTTGGTAAAAAGAGCGATAGAAATAGTTCTACCTTTGATTTGATGATTGATGCGGAAGCATCGAAAGGATTGAAATATTTTTTAAGAAACATCGACACTTATCTGTCCATTATAAATAAAAAACACGATAAAATAATTGTTGAGCAATGAGCAAGTACAGTAAATTCAGAGGGACAGGTGTTGCGCTTGTTACCCCTTTTCATAAAGATGGAGCTATTGATTTTAAATCTCTCGGAAAAGTTATTGACCATATTATATCGGGAGGAGTTGAATATATGGTTTCATTGGGAACAACCGGAGAAACCCCTGTGCTCAGCAAAGAAGAAAAGAAATCTCTTGTAAAATATACTGTTGAACATGTAAACAAGCGAGTTCCTGTAGTTGTTGGAATTGGCGGAAACAATACCCGTGAAGTAATAGATACTTTCAAGCAATATGATTTGAAAGGAGTAGATGCCATTCTTTCTGTTTCCCCCTATTACAACAAACCGAATCAACGAGGAATTATTGAACACTATAAAGCAATTGGAAATGCATGCCCGCTTCCCATGATAGTTTACAATGTTCCGGGAAGAACCTGTTCTAACATCACTGCTGAAACAACATTACAACTTGCTGAAGAGGTGAAAAATATTTTCGCTGTGAAAGAAGCATCAGGAAACTTTGATCAGATAATGAAACTCATCAAATACAAACCAAAAGATTTTCTGGTGATATCCGGAGATGATTTGATTACACTTCCTATTCTTGCCTCAGGCGGAGATGGAGTTATTTCAGTTATTGCAAATGCTTTCCCAAAAGAATTTTCTGAAATGGTTCGGATGGCGATTGCCGGGAATTATTCCAAAGCGCAAGTGCTGCATTATAAACTTGACGAATTTACACGCCTTATTTTTTCGGATGGAAGTCCTGCTGGAGTGAAATGTTTGATGGAGATGATGAAGATATGCTCTGCACATGTCCGTCTTCCGCTGGTAAATGTAAATTCTCAGGTTGCAAAATCTCTCGCGGAACATCTCATATCGCTGAAGTGAATTTTCTCAACAAGAAAAGTCTTAGTACTGATTTGTAAAAAAAAAACATACTTTTGTCTGCTTTTTGGACCGGTAGTTCAGCTGGTTAGAATGCTTCCCTGTCACGGAAGAGGTCGCGGGTTCGAATCCCGTCCGGTCCGCAAAACAAAGTTTTATGCCATGAAATACATCTCACTTCTTCTGTTATCTACAGTTTGTTTTTTTGCATGCAAACAATCTAAAGAAGAAGTAAAATCAGCATTGCCCAAACCATCCGGAAGTTGTTCCTATTCACGGGATGAAAAAGACCCTGTGGGAAGGAGAATCAGGATGGTGGATGAACAAAAGTTTATATTATTAGAATTTACTGATAGTGCAACAAGAGAGGCGTACAAGAATGAGGATTTTTTCAAAGGGTATTTAAGCTGTATGAATGTGGATTCAATATTAGGCATCTATTTTCGGTTTAACATTCATTCAGACGATGCGTTTCAATACTACGGAATGATAAAGAAAGGCAATAAGATTGTTTTTATTTTGAAGTCTGGCAAAGCGGTAGAACTTCCTTTTGGTGCAACATTTAGCGGGAATACAGATCTTTCTAAAGAATTTACAGAGTATTCTTCTTTTGCTTACCTGCCTAAAAATGCCTCGGAATTGCTTCAGTCTGAAGAATTGCAACGGGTGAGAATTTTCTGGTCAAAAAAAGATGAAGAATATGTTGTTGCGAATCCCAATGTATTTATTAACCAACTGCCTTGCGTAAAGTAGCGGGGTTTCTTAATTTTTTGGTCAGTTAGCTTCTGCTGTTATTCTCTTGTCAGTTTATTAAGGCACCGCATGAATGCATCGCGCATACCTTCAAATTGAGCTTCTCTGCCGAAGTTACTGTCATCATGAGCCTCGTTAATTGCCGAGGAGAGATGTTCTACTTGACCATTTAACCAAGTAACAAAATCGTGTAGTTTTTCTGGATTCATTGTTTGTTGTTTATTTGGCGTTTGAGACTTCATTTGCCTTCTCGTTTTTGTACGTTATTGTGCCTAAAAAGGTTTCTATTTATCAATTATTTAGACGACTCACTCAATTTGTTAGACAAACCCTCACAACTTACATTCCAAACATCAAATAGTGGCTACCAATGGTTCTTTTTCATTTATCACATTTTTATAATGCTCATACCTTGAAAGGATTTCGCGGACATAATTATAGGGCTCTTCGCCACGGCAATAGCCGCATCGCACAACCGGATCGTTATAATACAGCGGTTTTGATTTAAGGAGGATGAATTTCTCCACGTTATTATACCACAAGTCAGGGTTCTTCCCGAATTTTTTTGCAAGATTTCTTGCGTCAATAATATGCCCTAATCCTACGTTGTAGGATGCAAGAATAAACTTAATCCGTTCCTCTTTATTTGAAATTAATTTCGACCAGTAATTATCCAGTTTGATGATATGCCTTGTTCCTGCATCAATGCTTTGAATAGGCGTTGCCCCGCAGGTATCAATTCCGTAAATCTCAGCCGTGGAAGGAATCATCTGCATGAGCCCGCAGGCGCCAGCCCACGATTCAGCATTGGGGTTGAATTTTGATTCCTGATAAATCATCGAAGCAAGCAAGCGCCAGTCCCATCCGATTTCTTTGCTGTAAGCAATTATCATATCATCGTAGGGAGAAATTTTATTTCCTCCGAAAGAAGAGAACTGGCTTTCATTTCTTTGCCCAGCGCCTTTAGGATTTCTGAAATATTTGTTGTACAGAACCGCGTAGTCAGAAGTGGTTTTCTGATTTTGTATCCAGCTGTTTAATTCAGAAAGCAGAAGAGGAGATTTTTTATTTACAGCCCAGGCAATCTTCTGGGGAAAACTGATGGCTGTTTTTATATCTATCTGCGGATAATAGGTTTGATTTACCATGGCCACATTTTCATCGGCAATGGTGTAGGGTATTTTTCCGCTTGCCACCATTGCAATTAATTCTTCCGTTGTGATTTCACCTGGAACTTCAGTGATATTTATTTTTGAAGCTATTTCTTCCTGAAGGTTCACCAGGCGGGAATAGAAGGATGAACTTTTTCTTACATAAACATTCTTTCCTGACAAATCAATGGCTGTGCGGACAAGATTCCCGCTGAGCTTTTCTGCATTCATGTTCTGCCATCCTTTTGGTTTTTTTTGAACAAGAACCTGCCTTGTATAAATCAGTGGCTCAGAGAAATTAACTTTTTTCATCCGTTCTTCTGTCACTGTCAGGTTTGCGCAAACAATATCCGCTTCACCTTTTCTTAGCTGCTCAAGAATTTCATTCATATTCTTAGCCATAATGATTTTTAGCTCCACATTCAGACTCTTGGCGAACAATTGAAGCAGTTCGTATTCATAACCCATCGGCTCTCCTTTATATATAAAATAGCTGGTGGAACTATTGTCGGTAAGCGCAACCAATTTTTTTCTGGTGAGAATCTGAGGAATATCAATGGCGTTTTTGAGAGAATCTGAATCAGCAGAGGAATCATTAACATGGCTGCAAATGGGAGAGTTAATAATTCCGAGCGAGAGAAGACAAAATCCAACTATTTTTAGAGCGTAATGATGATGCATAGAGTCTGCATTTAAATTATTTTACGGATTAAATCCGATAGGTTACAAAACTTTTGACGAACTGGTCATAATGTTGGACGGTTAAAGCAATATTTTAGATGAATGATATGTTTGAAGAATTCGTAAAAAAATTATCTGCTGAAATAAAAAAGGATTTGCCGGGGTTTTCTGCTCAGAAATTAATGGCTCCACTTGGCAGAACTCCGCCTGGTGAATATTTGAAAGAAAACGTTGTTCCTAAAAAAAGCGCAGTTCTTATTTTGCTCTATCCCGATGTAAGAAAATTTTCTCCTAAAACAGTGCTGATTCTTCGCCCGGAAAATGAGGGGGGCAATCATGCCGGGCAGGTTTCTTTTCCCGGAGGCGGGTATGATGACTCTGATATAGATTTATCTGAAACAGCTCTCAGAGAAACGGAAGAAGAAATAGGTGTAAACAGAAGATCTGTTTCGCTGCTGGGAGCATTAACACCGCTTTATATTCCGGTGAGCAATTATCTGGTGCATCCCTTTGTTGGCATCTGCCATATAAAACCTGTATTCAAAATTCAGCCCCTTGAAGTAGAAGATTTGCTGGAGTGCGATGCAGAAGAATTTCTTTCTCCAAAAAATAAAAGCGCCATCCTCAAACATATCAAAGTGAAAAATAAGAAAATGAAAGTTCCCTGTTACCATATCAACGGAAAAATAATCTGGGGAGCAACCGCAATGATAATTGCCGAGCTTGAAGAAATTATAAAAAGAATTGTAACGGAAAGATAAGTACTACAAGTCCTTCCCTTCGGGAAGGATTTAGGATGGGCTTCTTATTTCTTTTTCAACTCGCCAATGCTGTTGTCAAAGCAAACATAGTAGCCGCCTTTTTGCAGGTTGGCAATATCCACTCTTGTTCCATATCCTTTTTTCACCACGCTTCCGTAATAATCATACACCTCATACAATGTTCCGCAGGTGAAATCAATCTGCTTGCTGCTTTTGGAGGTGGAAAAAATGCACCGGGGAGTGCTGGAAACTATTTTTACTTCAGCAGAATATTTTGCCTGGTAGCCAACTTGCTTCAGCCGGAATTTATTTTCTCCCGAGTGAAGCGCTGTAACCAAAAATTTATAATCGTGTTCGCCAGGAGTTCCTACGCCCTGAATTTCTCCCACATTCACCCATTTGTTCCAGCGGAACTGTTCAACAATATAGGGGAGCGAGCCGCCTTCGTTTTTTGCCGTCCAGGTAATAAGTCCATCGTTTGTCATTTTCATGGCTGTTACTTCAAACGTAGGAATGGGTTTCAGCGCATCCGGATTTAAAACACGCGGGGGAGTGCATCCATCTCTGTGAAAAATTTTTATGGTAATATCTTGCCCGTATTTTAACTGCAGTTGTGACAGGTCGATTTCAAATGCAGTTGAATTCACTTCATCGTTGGTTAATTTTCCATTCACATAAACAGCATATGCGCAAAAACCTACTCCTGCCTGAGAGTAAGCATTTTGGATATAGATGTTTTTGTTTTGATATTTTCCTTCAACAACAATAGTTCCCGCCTGAGAAAACAGGAAACAAATTGATAAGGATGCCAACAAAAATGAACGCTTCATTATTATATGTTTCTTATTTGCGACAAAAATATAGAATTTATCTTGACATAAGCAAGTTTAGCCCAAGAAATTATTAACGGAGAAACCCCCTTATCTGATTATCATAGGGGAAGAACTCAAAAACAACGTGGTTTTAGATGGATAACTATCTTAGCCGAATAATGCAGGTTCAGCAAAATCATATTAAAAAAGATTTAACCCCGAACATCATGTTTGTGGATATGAATTCTTTTTTTGCAACCTGCGAACAACAGGTGAATTTTTATCTGCGGAACCGCCCCGTTGCGGTGTGTGTTTATACCGGAAAATACGGTTGCGTGATTGCGCCTTCCATTGAAGCAAAGAAAAAAGGGATCAAACTCGGAGTACGCCTGAACGAAGCGATGAAGATTTGCCCTGAATTAATTCCTCTTGAAACACACCCCAACCGCTACCGTGAATTTCATAAGCAGATAATGAAGGTTTTGAAAAAATATTCTGAAGAAGTGATTCCGAAAAGCATTGACGAGGCGGTGATAAATTTTAGTTCTTACAAATTAGTCCATAAAGATTTGGTTCAAGTGGCAAAGCAAATTAAGGAAGACATTAGAAATGAAGTAGGGGATTATATGAAATGCTCCATCGGAATTGCTCCAAACGCTTTCCTTGCAAAACTGGGTTCTGATATTCAGAAACCTGATGGACTGACAGTGATTTCTCCTGATAACATTGACGAAGTGCTGAGCAAACTTACCTTGACCGATTTGCCCGGCATCGCCAAAGCCATGGCAATGAAACTGAAACTTGCCGGAATACATACACCGCTTCAGCTGCGCCACATGCCTGTTGAAAAATTAAAAACCGCCTGCAACAGCATTGTCGGGATTTACTGGCACTACCGCCTTAATTTTTCTGAAGTTGATTTTTCAACCCACGATTACAAAAGCATGCAGGCGATGAGGCAGATATCCGCCTCGCAGCGAAAAAATGTGAAAATGCTGGATGACTTGCTCGTATCGCTCTGCACCACGCTTGAAAAAAGAATGGTGAAGCAGGAAGTGTATGCGAAAGATGTGATGTTCACTGCCCGGTATGAGAATGGTGTTTATTACAAAGAGAGTTTTAACTGCGACAAAAATCCTGTTCAGGATGCCATGAAAATGGTTCTGCTTATAAAAAACCGCATGGAACATTTTCAGAAAGCCAATCACTGCGAACCCGTCATCAACACGCAGATGAGCATGATGGGCGTGAATGTTTTTAACTTTATCCCTGACTGCGCGCTGCAATACGATATGTTTGAAAACAATGTTCAGCAGCACCATTTGAGAAAAACTATGTACGATATAAAAAACAAATTCGGAAACGACAGCATCCAGAAAGCCGCTGAACTGCATGAAGTGGAAGTTTACAAAGATGCCATCGGATTCGGTTCAGTAAAACATCTGTATTAATATGAAGGAAACAATTGGAATAGTAGGTTCAGGAGCGATGGGAAGCGGCATTGCCCAGGTGGCGGCAGCGGCAGGACACAAAGTGATTTTGTTTGACAGCGATTCATTCGCGCTTGAGCGGGCAAAAGCAAATCTTGATGCCACGCTGAAAAAATTAACAGAGAAAGGAAAAATATCTGCCGATGAAGCAAAAAATATTTTCTCCGGAATTCATTTTGCCCTGTCGCTTTCTGATTTCAGGCATTGCGGGCTTGTCATCGAAGCCATAGTTGAGAATCTTGAAGTGAAGCAGAAGGTTTTTTCCGACATGGAGAAAATCGTGTACGGCAACTGCGTGCTGGCATCCAACACTTCTTCGCTCTCCATTACTTCCATCGCCTCCGCCTGCGCCAAACCCGAAAGAGTGATAGGCATTCATTTTTTCAATCCTGCTCCCGTCATGCCATTGGTAGAGATCATCCCCGGCATTTCTTCCGATAAAAACATTGCACCGAAGATAAAGCTGTTGATGGAATCGTGGGAAAAAACTCCTGTGATAGCGAAAGATACTCCGGGGTTTATTGTGAACCGTGTGGCACGTCCGTTTTACGGGGAAGCAATACGGATCTATGAAGAAGGATTAGCTGACTTTTCTACTATTGATGGAGCGATGAAAGAACTGGGTGGATTTAAAATGGGACCCTTCGAGTTGATGGACATGATTGGCAACGATATCAATTACACGGTGACCGAAACAATCTGGAAACAATTTTTCTTTGACCCCAAATATAAACCATCACTCACGCAGCGGCTCCTCTTTGAAGCAAAACATTTCGGAAAAAAATCGGGCAGGGGTTATTACAATTATGAAGCCCCACCCCAACCCTCTCCGTTAGCGAGGGAGAAAGTAATACAAGTCCTCCCCAATGGGGAGGATTCCCGCCTGCCGGACGGGCAGGTAGGTGGGGCTATATTTTTTCGCATACTTGTAATGCTCATTAATGAGGCGGCAGATGCCTTGTATTACGGAGTTGCCACCAAAGAAGACATTGATCTTGCCATGACAAAGGGCGTGAATTATCCCAAAGGGCTTTTACACTGGGCAGATGAATTGGGAATTGACAAAGTTCTCACAGGACTTGAAAATTTATATTCCGAATATGCCGAAGACCGCTATCGCCCCAGCGTGATGCTGAAGAAAATGGTGAAAGAAGGGAAGAAGAAATTCCATTAGTAACCCCATATTATGGGCATTTAAAGGCTAAGACATACTGGAGAATATATTAAGAAGTCGCTTAACTGCCTCAAAGCAAGAATGCCGAAATGACTAAAGATTATTGACTAATGAAGAAAATAATTTACATACTTATCTATTATTTCCCGAAGGAACTCCTCCTGTTGTTCGGAGCATTATTCATTATTCATTCGTTTTCCTTTTCACAAAACCGGAATATTGATTCTCTCCGGAAAGTGCTTGCTGCCATGCCTCAGGAAGATACTAATAAGGTAAACCTTCTCAACCAGATTTGCTGGAATTACCTGCCTGTGGATATCGGCAAATCAAAAAACTATTGTGAAGAATCAATTCAACTTGCCGAAAAACTCAATTACAAAAAAGGACTTTCGAGAAGTGTGATATTAATGTCAAACATATATTTTAACATGGGCAATTATGAAAAAAGTCTTGAAATGAATCTTCGCGGATTGAAAATCAGAGAAGAGATTGGAGATGAGCACGGAGTGGCGGGCGCTTATGGGAATATCGGTGCTGTTTATGCGATGATGAACCAAATTGATAAAGCCCTTGAATACAATCTCAAATCTCTTGCAAAGTTCAGAGAATTATTTTCCAAAAAGCCGAATGACGATGACAGGTTTGATATTGCACAATGTTTACTTAGCATAGGAGATATTTATAAACCTAAGAAAAAATATAATGAAGCCATCAAATGTTTTCAGGAAGCATTGACTTCTTTTGAAAAACTGGAACACCAGCCGAGTATTGCTGCTTGTCTTTGGGAAATGGGCGATATCTATTATCGTATGAATGATACCAAACAAGCGATTGATTTTAACTTAAAGGCATTGAATATTTATAGTGTAGAGAGCGATAAGCAAGGACTCTCCAATGTATATCTGAACCTTTCAACTATATATATGTCGGCAGGCGAGTATGAAAAAGCAATTGAATATGCGGACAGTAGTTTAGCTGCTGCAAAAGAAATTTCATTTAACGATAATGTTAAGGCAGCTTATGAACTTCTTTCCCGTCTGCATGAAAAGAAAGGAGAATATCAGAAAGCGTATGAATATCATAAATTATATTCCGATACAAAAGACAGTTTGCTCAATGAAGAATCCAGCAAGCAGATCACTGAAATGCAAACCAAGTATGAAACAGAGAAAAAAGAACAGCAGATAACATTGTTGAATAAAGAAGGTGAATTACAGAAATCAGAAGTTAAAAGACAGAAGATAATAATATGGTCAGTGGTCAGTGGTCTGTTGATAGTTGTATTACTTTCTCTGTTCATTATAAAAGAGAGAAGAAAGAGCGAAAAACTTCTTCTGAATATTCTTCCTGCCGAAACCGCGAGAGAACTTAAAGCAAACGGAAAAGCCACAGCAATGCATTACGAAAGCGTCACCGTAATGTTCACTGACTTCAAAGGATTCACAAACATTGCTGAAAAACTTTCTGCAGAAGAGTTAGTCAGTGAGCTGGATTTTCTTTTCAAGAAGTTTGATGAAATAATTTCCAGGTACCCCATCGAGAAAATAAAAACTATCGGAGATGCTTACATGTGCGCTGGAGGATTGCCCACTGCTAATTCAGCCAATGCAATGGATGTTGTGAAAGCAGCGATGGAAATTCAGGAGTGGATGATGAATGGTTATCGGTTATCGGTGAACGGTAATCAGTCAAATACCAGTAACCGATTACCGATTACTGGCAGTTAAGAATCGGCATTCACACCGGTCCCGTTACTGCGGGTGTAGTAGGTGACAAAAAATTCGCTTATGACATTTGGGGGGATACGGTGAACACCGCTTCACGCATGGAATCATCAGGCGAAGCAGGAAAGATTAATATTTCTGAAGCAACCCATAACCTCCTCCTAACCTCCTCCAAAGGAGGAGGAACATCATTAGATTTTATTTATAGAGGAGAAGTTGAGGCAAAGAATAAAGGAAAAATAAAAATGTATTTTGTTGAAAATAAAAATGGTTCTCTCCCCTTTGGGGAGAGTTAGAGAGGGGCTTTCCCCGCCAAGAACAAAGGAGAAATAGAAATGTATTTTGTAGAAAAAATGTGAGCGGCTAATACTTATCCTTTCTGGTCACTACCGCATTGCTTCCCTGAAATTTAAAGCCCCATCCTTCACTTTCAGGAAAAATAATCGGAAGATATCTTTTGTAAAGATTTGTTCGAGCGGTTGCACCTTCATCGGGTTCTCCTTCACGTGCTATGCCCGTAAATTCATATATCATCACTTTTGAATGTTCAGTCATAAATATTCGGATTACCTGCACAAGCGTTGCCATCACTCGGTAAACTTCTCCTTTATTGGTTTCCACATATTCTTCACCTTCATATTCATCGTTGATTACTCCAAAGACAATCGTAGCATGAAGGATGTTGTCTTTTCTTCTTCCGAAACGGACTTCATATTTTACTCCGCTGTCGGTGGTGAAAAAATAAACTCCTGCCGAAGGAATTGCAGGAGAAATAATAGCGAATGATTTTGTCAGACCTTCGTTCATAAAAATCTTCGAAAAACGAATTTATACGAAAGTACGAAAGTAGAAAGAATGGAATCATAGAAGAATGGAAATCCAACATTCCACCTTTTCGTATTTTTCGTAATGTTTCGCGTTTCGAGGATTTCCTACCTTTGACTAAATCTTTAAAACCAAATACTATGAATTGTTCACCAACTATCTGTATTGCCCTTCTGCTGCTGTCACTTTCGGCAGGAATGTGGCTTCTTTACAAAACACAAAAAGAAAACCTCAACACTTTTTTTAAAGTGGTTGCCTGGTTTGTTATTGTTGTATCATTTTGTTCTATGGTCTGCTGTACTATGCGCTGCGTCATGCATTGTGCCATGAAGCAGGAATGCAAGGAAATGGGAATGGGAGAATGTGAAATGGGAATGGGAAAAGGAATGTGCATGATGGGAGGAATGGAGAAACACATGATGATGATGAGAGGAGGCGAATGTGAAATGGGAGGAGGCAAATGCTGCGGCATGTGCAAAGAAGGAAAAGAAGAATGTGAAGAAGGCGAAGGAGAATGCATGGAAGGAAAAGAAGGAAAAATGGACGGTTGCAAGAAAGGAAAAGAGAAATGTGATATGAAGATGATGAAGGATTCTGTTGTTGTGAAGAAATAATTTTCAAGGAACGATAACTTTCAGCGATAGAGGATTAATCTTTATCCTGAGTTCATTGCCCATATTGTATGGCTCTCCGTCAATATGGGCAATTGTTTTTTCCTGGCGGATAGTAACTTCTTTCACTTTAATTATCTCTACAAACTTTGAACGGTGAATGGAATGCGTGAACAGGCGGGCAGCCATCAGCGGGAAATTTCTAAAAGGGAAATCTTTTACCACACATAAATCCAGCAGTCCGTCATCGTTTTCTGCATGAGGAGCAATCACCGCGTTGTTTCCCCACTGTGTTCCGTTGCAGATGTCAATGATGAAAAAGAAGCCCCTCCTATGTCCTCCCCATTGGGGAGGATTTGCAGAACTTATCTCCCCTCCTAATGGGAGGGGTTGGGGGAGGGCATCAATCTCACACATCTGTGATTTATATTTCAAGGAATCGCGCACGGCTATCTTGAGGTAATTTCTGAAGCCGCGCTTTTTGAATTTGGAAAATTCGTGAGCGATGTGCGCGGCAAAACCAATTCCTGCAGCATTAATTACTGTTTCATCATTTACTTTGAAGGTGTCAATGGTTGTAACTTTATGTTGATTGATGACCTGCATGGCTTTCTCCAGGTTCATAGGAATATCTAAATGTCTTGCCGTTCCGTTTCCTGAACCGCAGGGAAGAATAGCAAGCGCTGGTCGGGATTTTAAATCCCGACCGACATCCACTAAACTTCTTCCCACTTCATTCACAGAGCCATCACCGCCTACCGCCACAATGATTTCAAAATTTTCTTCTGCGCCCTGTTTGCTCAGTTCAATAGCATGTTTTGATGCTTTCGTGTAAGCAAGTTCATAATCGAAAATAGTCCTGTTTAGTCTTTCGTCAATCAATCTTTCAACAGTTCTGTGCCTGCCAACACCAGAGATGGGATTAATTATGAAAAGAATTTTTTTCTTCATTTTATTAATACAGATTCAGACGAATAAAAACACAGATGCAAACGGATGCAAACTTATACATCCGTCTGAATCTTTTTTAATCCGTCTGCATCTTCATTCAGTAAGTTTGTTGGCAATCATTGCGTGATGATAGGTCTGTATAATTGCTTTCAGTTTTGCTTCCATTGAAACTTCAAAAGTTTTAAAAACTTTTGAAGTTTGCTCATGAAGGTTATTTTTCAGAAGTGAATCGGTTTTGTAATTGTACAAAGCGATTGTTTTTCTTCCGTCAAACTGCAAAAGATAATCATTCTGAAAAATCTGGTAAACATCATTAATGAAATTTACAGCATAGCCCGTTTGAATTGTATCAAGCGCATTGTTTCCAAATGAAAAAAAGGATGAATTGTAATTCAGGTAATTCAAAATAGTTGGCATGATGTCAATCTGCTGGGTGACTTTGTGATTTATTCCTTTGAAAGAACTGTTGTGTTGGTAAAAGACAATTGGAATTTCAAAACCTCCAGCGCTGTTGCTGTAAACATTATCTTCCGATGGACCTGCATGGTCAGCCGTGATGACAAACAGCGTGCTGTCAAACCATTTTTCTTTTGAAGCGGATTCAAAAAACTTTTTCAGCGAGTAATCAGCGTACTGCACGCTCTTTAAAATCGGAAGTTCACCTCCTGTGAATTGCGTTTGATATTTTTCAGGAATTGTAAACGGATGATGCGAAGTAAGAGAAAACAATGCCGCAAGAAAGGGTTGCTTCATCCGGCTCACATTCTTTTCAGCATATTGCAGGAACGGCTCATCCCAGATTCCCCAATCGCCATCATAATCTTTATCATTGTTGTATTCATATCTGCCATAGTATTTATCAAATCCTGCTGAACCGCAAAAAGCATCAAAGCCCATAGTGCCGTTGGTTCCTCCGTGAAAAAATGCGGACGAATATCCTTTGCTTCTTAATGTGTTTGAAAGAGAGTTGAAGCGATTGCCACAGTAAGTTGAAGTAATAAAGGATTCGTTCATAAGTGCGGGCAGGCTGGCAAGCACAGCCGGAATTCCTTCAATCGATTTTTTCCCATTAGCAAATGCATTGTCAAACACCATGCTTTCATTCATCAAAGAATCGAGAAAAGGAGTGTAACTTTTTTTTCCTCCGAGAGAAGTATATTCTTTGGAAAAACTTTCCATGATGAGGATAAATACATTTGATGATGGTTGATGGCTAATGGTTAATGGTTGATGGATAGGATTAAAATGTTTAAGAAGTTCTTCTTCCGGAAAATATTTCTTATCTTCAAGTTCTTCCAGTCCGTAGCTTTTAATGATAGAGAAAGGAGTATTGATAATGAGCGGAATATTTTTTGCCGAAACATATTCCGATGCGTTGATGGTCATGATGGGGCGCATCTGTAATCCTCCTCTGAAGCCGATAATCATTATCCCGATTAACGCAGAATTCAGAATAATCCAGGAAATCAATCTCGCAATTAGTTGGGAGTTGGGAGTTCGGAGTTGGGAGTTGAATCCAGTATTACTTTCTCCCGAACTCCGAACTCCGAACTTTGTTGTTTTATTATACAGCCATGAAATAAATATAATCAGCGTTGCTGCAATCAATACCACATACCAGAAATCTTTTATGTATTGTGGAAGCAGGGAAGAAATATCAGAGCCAAGCCCAAACAAATCAAAAAAATCTGAGGTAGTCCGCTTGAGTGTGAATTTGTAATATTCAAGGTCAACGCAATCGGCAAGAATGGCGATTCCGTTTACGGTCAGGAAAACAGTTTTTAAAACCAGTTGATACCACTTCTTTTTTGTAAAACCAAATGGAATAATGTGCAGAAGCGTGAACGGAACATTCATCAATACTAAAGCAGAAACATCAAACCTCAATCCGAAAAACAAAATGGATAGAAAATCTCCCACCGATACATCAGAGAAATAATGGTAATTGAAAAGATAGAAAAGTGTTTTGCAGATAGGGTAGGTGAGCAGCGCAATGGAAAGACGAATGAGCAGGAGTTGTATTTCCTTTAGAGTAACCTTCATATCAGGAAATAAAGATACGAACTTGCTGTGCGCTGGATGAAAATAAAAAACCCCCTGTGGTTAGCAGAGGGTTTTTGAAAAAGCATTATAAATAATTAATTAAACCATTCGTAATCATCAGCAGTACCTCCTCCTGTAACATTCACATCTGTAAAATGAAGAGTAAATTTTGTCCCAGTAACAGTGCCAGTTCCTTGGAATGTATGTGTTTCGCTAGCAGAGCCAATACCAGTTGGTGATTGAGAAGGTAATGTAATAGAGCCGCTTGCATCAATGGTAGCAAAAATCCCAGCGTTGTTAGAATAGTTAGCAAACTTGTTAAAATGAATTTTGTTATTAGTTGAATTATCAAATGTAACTGTTTGCGGAAAAGTTGTATTTGGCGGGAGAGCAACAATAGAGTCTTTAACAGTGTAGCTTACTCCGCTTGAAAGATAAGTTCCAGCTAAAGTCATACTAGCTTGATTGTACACAGTAACAGTTCTGGTTGCAGTATTGGAATTTCCAGCTGCGTCTGTGGCAGTATAAGTAATGGTATATACACCGACATAATTGAGATTAGGATTAGTGCTGCTCCAGTCAGAAGATGCAGTGATTGTTCCATCTTCATCGTCTTCTGCAGTAGCGCCAGGGTCAGTAGTTGCTGATTGCAAAGAAACACTCATTGAAGCACTGCCGGTTAATGTAACAACCGGAGGAGTGGTGTCTTCTTTTTTACATCCTGTCATCCAGATAATGCCTGCTGTGAAAAGAACAGCGGCAGCGAGAAATAATTGTTTTTTCATTGTAATTGTTTTTTGGTTTAGGTTATTTTTAAAAAATTCGTTTGCATCTGCGTTCAGCCGACAAAAGTAGAATATTTCCTGAATAGAGAAATAATAAATATTAACATGTGGAGAGGTATAGGGTATAAGGCGAAAAGTCCCAAGTCCAAAATTTCAAATTCCAAGTTACAAGGAACAGCTGATGCTGGCTGCTTGTTGTGACTTAATACTTGGTACTTGTCCGAAGGACTCCTTCGGAGGGACTTGAGACTTGAGGATTTGCTTTTCCTTATACCCCTTACCTTATACCCAACACCTAAATATTTTTTCAAAAACCCTTGCGCATATCAAAATAAATATACTTTTGCATCGGTTAACCAAAAACAAAACAATTAATAGTACTATGAAAAAACTACTCACACTCGTTATTGCTGCTGGAATGTTTACATTCTACGCTTGCGGACCTAGCAAAGCTGAACTTGAAGCAAAAGAAAAAGCCAAGCAGGATTCAATTCACATGGCTGATTCTGTTGCTGCTGCTGAAGCTGCTGCCAAAGCCGCTGCTGAAGCTGCTGCTGCTGCTGAAGCTGAAGCAAAAGCAAAAGCTGCTGCTGATTCAACTCGCGTAGCTGATTCTACAGCTGCTGCCGCTAAGAAAGGTGGAAAGCCAAAGACCATCGAGCAGAAAAAGAAAGAAGAAGCTAAAAAAGCTACAGGAGGTAGAGGCTAATTCATCAGCAAATGAAAAAAGAAAAGGGATGCAAATGCGTCCCTTTTTTATTGCAAAAAACTATGGAATGGCTTAAATAATGACAAATCTGCTCAGCAATAACCCATACCTGCTTACGAATAACCCAAGAACTGGTCTGAATAAACCCTACCTGATTACGAATAAACCTCACCTGCTCAGCAAACAACCTCACCTGCTCAGCAAACAACCTCACCTGCTCAGCAAACAACCTCACCTGCTCAGCAAACAACCTTACCTGCTTAGCAAACAACCTTACCTTAGTGTAAAGCCATGCTTGTTTTGTTATGAGTTATGATGTAAATAAAAAAAGCCACCCGATAAATCGGGAAGCTTTTAGTGAGTTTAAAAAATAAATATTATTTCTTCCCTTTCTTCTCGTAGCGAGTGCGGAACTTATCCACACGCCCTGCAGTGTCAATCAATTTCATTTTGCCGGTGAAGTAGGGGTGAGAAGTATTTGATATCTCAAGTTTCACTAAGGGATAGGTATTTCCGTCTTCCCATTTAATGGTATCTTTTGTTTCAGCGGTGGAGCGGGTAAGGAATGCGTAGTCATTAGAAACATCTTTAAATACTACGAAACGGTAACTGTCGGGGTGAATGCCTTTTTTCATTTTGATTCAGATTACACCGATGTGTTTTTGATTACACCGATTTTGGAGCGCAAAGATAATAGAAACTTCTATATTCAGGAATAAAATTTTTATGCAATTACTCCGTTCCATCTGCCTGTATATCTTTGTCGCGCCATGCTAATATACAGCCCATACTAATGAAACGAATCAAACCGCCATTGCAATCATTCGTATTATTTGTTTCATTAGTATTCATTAGTATATTCGCATTATATTCTTGCAAGAAGGATAAATTGATTACAGACCCAACTGCCAAACTGGAGTTCTCCTCCTCTTCCATATTATATGACACTGTTTTTACAACGGTTGGTTCAGTAACCAAGACATTCATTGTTTACAACAGGAACTCTCAGCCGATAAAGATTTCTTCCATCCGCTTAGGAAGAGGAACTGCGTCCAACTTCAGAATAAATGTGGATGGCACAAAAGGCGTTTCTTTCAGCGATGTGGAGATTGAAGGAAAGGACAGTATGTTTGTTTTTGCCGAAGTAACCGTTGACCCGAACAATGCCAGCAGTCCGCTCATCATCCGCGATTCGGTGGTGTTTGAAACCAACGGCAACATGCAGGATGTTGATTTGGAAGCATGGGGGCAGGATGCTTATTTCTACACGCCCACTATTTTTCCTGCTGATGGTTTCCCTGGTTATTCGGTTATTAATTGCAATGCCGTTTGGACGAATGATAAACCCCATGTTATTTATGCCTATGCATTGATTGCTCCGGGTTGCACGCTTACCATTAAGGATGGAGCGCGGGTTTACATGCATCCTAATGCAGTGTTCTATGTTGATAGCGGTGCTACGCTGATAATAAACGGAAGCATTTCTCAGCCGGTAACCTTTCAGGGCGATAGATTGGAACCACAATATGCCGAAGCCGCTGGGCAGTGGAACTTTATTCAACTTGCTAAAGGAAGTAAAAATAATTCGATTGACTGGGCAATTATAAAGAACGGATATTTTGGAGTTATTTCCGATTCCGTTAATACTTGGTCTAATCCAACTCTAAAAATTTCGAATACGATTATAAAAAATATGAGCGTTGCTGCGCTTTATGGAAGAGGCACTTTTATACACGGTTCGAACTGCGTGTTTGCCAATTGCGGACAGTATGTTGCCGCGCTAACGATAGGAGGGAAGTATAATTTTTATCACTGCACTTTTGCCAATTACTGGAGCGGAGGCACACGGCAACTTCCAACTCTCCTGCTCAGTAACTACTATAAGGATGTAAATGAAATCATACACCCGCGCGCGCTCGACAGCGCTTTCTTTTATAATTGCATTGTGTATGGAGATTTAAGTTCGGGCGATGAACTGAAATTGGATGAAAGCGCCAGCGCAGCTTTCAATTACAAGTTTCATAACTGCCTGCTGAAAACAACTCTCAGCACTTCAGCCAGCCAATATGAAAATGTGATAGTGAATTTAAATCCTTATTTCAATAATGTAGGGAATAATGATTACCGGATAAAAAACCCGCTTGCCTTTCCTGCAGTGATTGATAAAGGCGACCCTGCCATCAGCGCAATCTATCCTGATGACCTGCTCATGCATTCCCGTTTGCCGAATCCACCTGGAGATATTGGCGCGTATGAGTATGAGCCGTAAGTAAAATTCCAAGCCCCAAGTCCCAAATTCCAAGTTTCAAGGAACAGCCGAAAAAAATGCAATGGTTGTTTTCTTGGGCTGTTCCTTGGGACTTGGGGCTTGATGCTTTGGACTTTGGACTTTTATTTCACCCTCGTGTAAGTGTAATTTTCAAACTTCATAATGCCCACGCCTTTGTTTTCATAGCCGCTGTTGAAATCGGACTGAAAGAAACTGAACTCGGTTTGAATTCCTTTGTGTTTTAGTTCAGGAAGTTTGCGCTGCATGGCGCTTCCGTATTTTTTCAATCCGCTCAAGTAAAAACATCCCACATCAAATCCTGAAAAAACATATTGAGTGGGTTCTGTCTTGAATTCATCTCTGTATTTGAGAATGAAATTTTTTGTCTGCGGATGAGTGTAGTCAACAAAATTGTAAGAAGAAACCATGGTATGAAGCGCGTTGAGATAACCATAATCCAAACTTTCCATATCCTGAAAATTACTCAGTCCGAAGACAATGATACTGTCCTTGTTTTCCTGCTCATCAAGAAATAGTTTATTCACCGCTTCAATAACAAAAGGCTGGCTGGTGCTCGGAATCACAATGATGTTCGGTTTGGTTTTACTTATGAAATTTTTCAGCGTGGAAAATGTTACTTCTTTCACCGTGTCGGAATTTGATTTCTGAAGGATGGCGTTTGCAGTTTTCTTGAACGTGTTCAGATAAGGTTTGTCCTTTGGATTTGCGCTGTTAAACACAATGATATTTTGCCCCGCATAGTTGCCCGCCACATATTTTGCCAGCTCATCTGCCTGCGTGGCGTAGGAAGGAGTAACCTTGCTCACGTTCGGATTTCCCATCAGCATATTATTGCCTTGTAATGTTGGAGAAACAATATTAATGTTGTATTCTTTAGCAAACTTCAGCACTGTTTCAAACCGTTTTCCATAGAGCGGACCAATGAGCAAATCCATTTCCTTCAATTCGGGCTTCTTCATCAGTTTAACGAATCCTGTTGAATCAAGATTGGAATCATACACATGAAGGTGCCCTTTGAATCCTGTTTTTTTCAGGGAATCAAACGCCATTTTCATTCCCTCATAAAACTCAATGCCAATTTTTGTTTCCTCCGGAATTTTTTCATCGCCCTGCGCAATTTTCCAAACATCTATATTATTAATCATTGCCAGCGAGAGCGGGAGAAAAAGAGCAACCTGTATGTTCTCATCAACAATTAAACTATCTGAAGTAAGTGAGTCCCGAAGGGACAGAAACCTGGAAGTATCTTTCTTTTGAACGGGAACAGAAATTTCTTTGAAACTTTTCGGGTCAAGTATGGCGGTTCTTTTCTGTGTTGTATCCAGTGGAGTTTTTGTTTGAGCAGAAGTGATTTCCTTTTTTTCAATCTCTTTTTTAATTGCTTCAGTGTTTCCTATGAAAGGGATTTTTAGTTTGTCTCCTGCCTTGAGTCCGTCAATTGCATCCTGATTATTGGAGAGAACAATATCCACGGTTGTTCCGTAAGTTTTTGCAATGGAGTAAAGGGTTTGTCCTTTTTCTACAGAATGTATATAGAATTTTTTCCCTTCTATCGTTTCAATCTTATCTGATTTTTTTATTGTAGGGGACTGAGCCCACCCCAGCCCTCCCAAAGGGAGGGAGAAAATAAGAAGCATTACTCTAACTCCTAACTTCACAGAAGCGAAATTAAAAGTCCTTCCCTTGGGGAAGGATTCCCGTCTGCCGGACGGGCAGGTAGGATGGGCTTCTTCTTTCATTCCCATTCAATTGTTGCGGGCGGTTTTGAACTGATGTCATATACCACACGATTCACTCCTTTCACTTTATTAATTATTTCATTGGAGACTTTTGAGAGAAATTCATACGGCAGATGGCACCAGTCGGCAGTCATTCCATCGGTAGAAGTTACTGCGCGAAGAGCGATAACATTTTCATACGTACGTTCATCGCCCATTACGCCCACCGATTGTATCGGCAAGAAAATTGCTCCAGCCTGCCAAACCTGATTATAAAGTCCTGCGCTTTTCAATTCTTCGATGTAAATATGGTCAACCTCTTGCAAGATTCGTACCTTTTCTTCTGTTATGTCTCCAAGAATTCTTATCCCTAAACCCGGTCCGGGGAACGGATGCCTTCCTAAAATGTTTTCAGTAACACCTAATTTTCTGCCCACTCTTCTCACTTCATCTTTAAAGAGCGAGTTAAGCGGTTCCACCACTTTCATTTTCATTTTCGCTGGAAGCCCGCCCACATTATGATGTGATTTGATGGTGGCAGAAGGACCTTTCACTGAAATGCTTTCTATCACATCCGGGTAAATAGTCCCTTGCCCCAGCCATTTAATCTGGTTCTGAGTTCGGAGTCGGGAGTTCGAAGATTTTTTCCTTTTCACTCCTAACTCCGAACTCATAGCTCCTAACTTCTTCGCTTCTTTATCAAACACTTCGATGAAGGTTTTGCCAATGGCTTTTCGTTTTGCTTCGGGCTCTTTCTTTCCTTTCAAGGCTTTGTAGAAAAACTTTTTCGCATCAACTCCTTTCACGTTCAAGCCCATGTCTTTATACGAATGCAGCACGTTTTTGAATTCATCTTTGCGAAGCAAACCATTATCCACGAAAATGCAAAAGAGGTTTTTCCCTATGGCTTTGTGCAGCAATGTTGCCGCAACGGTTGAATCTACTCCTCCGGAAAGCGCCATCACTACTTTGTCGTTCCCTAATTTGTGCTGGAGTTCAGCAATAGTTGTTTCGATGAAAGAAGAAGGAGTCCACGATTGAGAGCATTTGCAAATATCCACTACAAAGTTTTTCAGAAGAGTTAGTCCTTCGGTGGTGTGATACACTTCAGGATGAAATTGAATGCCAAATGTTTTTTCTCCCTTCAGCCCGTTGGATTCACCCCGTAGGTCGTCTGACCTACGGGGCAAGTTTCCTACGGGCTTAATGTGAAAGCCGGCATACTTAACATCAGAAGTATTCGCGATAATCTCAAAATTATCAGGAGCCGATGCAATTGTATCACTGTGGCTCATCCACACCTGCGAGTTAAGAGAAATGTTTTTGAAAAGAAGCGAATCATTATTCACAAAAGAAAGATTTGCTCTTCCGTATTCTCTATGTTTCGATGGCTGAACTTCTCCGCCACATTGATGTGCGAGCAGTTGTGCACCATAACACACACCAAGCAGAGGAATCTTTCCTCTTATACTGCTCAAATCGGGTTGCGGAGAATTTTTCTGCCGAACCGAAAACGGACTTCCTGAAAGAATCACTCCTTTTAGTTGGGAGTTGGGAGTCAGGAGTTCGGAGAGGGATTTTCCCCCAACTCCATTCTCCAAACTCCGAACTATTGTGTACGGATGAATCTCGCAGTAAACATTCAACTCGCGCACTTTACGGGCAATCAACTGCGTGTATTGCGAACCGAAATCAAGAATAAGAATGGTTTCCTGCATGTTGCGTACAAAGATAGGAATTGTCCGTTGTCTCATTGTTCTATTGCTCTATAGGTCTTTCGCAGGAAAATGGGTTGACCCCGAAGGGGTCATATATTTATAGCAAAAAACGATGTCTATAAACATCCGACACCTTCGGGGTCGTAATCCCACTATCCATTATCCGTTCAACCCGTTGGTCCCGATGCTATCGGAAGATTTCAACGAAATAATAAGGGCATTCGTCAACAAAAAGCTTTTGTTGGTCTAAATCTTAATAAGATATGCAACCTGCCCTCGTTGAATTCAAAAAAAGGAATTCTCCATAAAAAATCATACAAGCAATATGCCCGTCACCAAATCTCTTCAATGCCATGTCGCCAAAAGAGAAAAAAGAATTGGTCGGCTATCTGAAAAAAGAAACTGACCGCCTCGACAGAGCCATCAGCAAAGCGCAGAGCACCGGACGCTTTGGAAGAGTGGCGAATTACGAGCAAATGCGCGATGCCCTTGCAAGCACTCTCAATAAACTTATCACCGAAAATAAAAACCCGCTTCTGATTATAGTTGCGCTCCTGCTGTTGCTTTTTCCACCCGCTGGCGGGCAAATCACAGCGCCCAAACAAAAGCCCGACAAAATACTTTCCGGAAAAACATTCGTCATTGAACCCACCGAAAAGTGGAAGCCAGCCACCGCAGCGCCCTTGATGAATGAACTCAGTTTTATGGATGATCAACTGCATTCCAATTTAATAAATACGCCAGGTAAAAATGACTCTCTTCCTTCAGGATTTTCCTCAGGCAGTTATACACGAATGGTAGATTCTTCTGAAGCGGAAGTGACGATTCTGTTTGCAGCACTCAGTAAAAAAAAGAATGGCGAAACCATATTGTGGCTGGGAAGTGTGACGGGCGATACGATACAAGGAACAGCGCATTGGTCAAAGCGGGGGAAAGCAAACAAGGTATTTTATTTTACAGGAATTAAAAAATACAAGGGCAAAAGCAAAGGAAATGCAGGTAATCGGTAATCAGTAATCAGCAATCGATGATAATAACCGTAACATACAGCGTTGAATTGAACGATGAGGATATCAAAAGGATACAAAAGCGGCTGAACACAAGCCCTTCGCTCACTCCTTTTATTTCGATGAAAGATTATTTGTGGGAGAGGATGAAAGGCGCAGCGATATTGGAATTGGACCGGGATTACGAAGAGAACTTAACCATCAAATGCTCTCAGAAATATTTTCAGATTCATATACGTTAAAAATAATATATATGGCAAACAAACAAGAAGAACTGAAAAACAAATTTTATGAAATGGAAAACAAGTTTCATAAAATGGAAAACATATTTTATGAACTGGAACGGAAAATTCATGAGCCGCAGGCTGGTTTTCAGAGTTCAGACGGAATGTTCATGGCATTAAAAAACCTCTTCACCCGAATGGAAATCATGTTTGAAAATACAGAAACCATGTTTCAGCAGTTTGAGAAAATGAAAAATGAATCAAAAGATATTAAATGAGAAAACTCAGCGCAAAGCAAGAACAGGAAATCATCAAATACTATACACAAGGCGTGAAAAAAACTCTCATCAAACGCTGGTATAAAATTAAAGATGCCCAACTCGCAAGCATTGTGAAAGCAGCGCTGGCAAAGGAAGATAATAAAGAAAATAAAAAATAAAAAAATAAACGCCAACCTTACAGAGGGCAAACTAAAACCAAAACAACAAACCAAAATGAAAAACAAAAATCTAAAAGAACACGGAACACAGAATTCAGCATTCAGAAAAAATACAAAATACAGCGCCCGGCTGTTATTCTGTATTCTGTATTCTGTATTCTGCCTTCTCCCTTCAGGGGGGGGGCTTTCTCTTGCCCAATCTTCTCAGCAAACAACAGAGGCGCAGCAAATCCAAACCCTGCGGGGACAGTTGGATCGCTTGAAAAAAGACAACAAAGAAAACATAGAATACATGGAGCGCGAAATAGATGGCATGAATCTATCCGTTCAGGACCTGAACAAATTACTCGAAACGCATGACATCCGCATCATGACAAACAAACTACTCATGCAAGGCATCATTGAAGGAACGCTGGCGCAAATAAGGGCAAGGGAAGAAGAAACCTACGAGGGCTATTCCCGAACCCGAAAAATTGTTTGGGCTGCCCTGGCTGCCGGAGCTGTTGCCTTTATGTGCTTCATTTTTTTGCTCACGCTGTTCCACCGCAGGAACAGAAAGGAATTTTATCTGTACAACCTATCGCTCACCCACCTTAAAACCGAAATGAATCATTTAGAGCAGGCACAGGAAAAAGATGCCGCCTTGCTGAAAGAGGATCTCAATGAACTCAGGCACGGGCTCGATATTTCAGATGACCGGCATCAGCAAGCCATGCTGCAAACACAGCTCCGCATAGCAAACATAGAAACCACTGCCAAGGCGCTTCATAAAGAAGCCGATGAAAGAGCCTCTTCGCTGGCACATTTTCAGCAGGAGACAGAAGACAGCATTGATAAAACAAAACAATATATGCTGGGCGCTGAAACCATCCTGAAAAAAGAAATGCGCGATATGGAGCATCGGCTTGCCGAATTGATAAAACAATCCATCGTAAAAGAAACTAAAAAATAATGGCTAATCACTCAGTAGTTAGTGGTCAGTGGTCAGTAGTCAGTAGTATTCAAAACAACTATCCACTATCCACTATCCACTGACAAATGCAAAATTGCCTGCGGGAACTGTGGCGGAGAGGAGGATTAAAAATTTGGGAAATCCAATCCGCCTCTTCCCAAGGGTAGAAAACAAAAATAAATTAATATGTATATAGGAAGAAATCACAGCAACCGCTCCACGCACGCGCTCATCGTAGCGTATGTGGCGCTTGCCATTGCGGCTTTCACATTGGTCTAT
Organism: Bacteroidota bacterium; assembly: GCA_016213405.1. NCBI lineage: Bacteria > Pseudomonadati > Bacteroidota > Bacteroidota bacterium. Next base: position 41,273 of record JACRAM010000049.1, on the reverse strand, counting down.
GTTCTTTATTTAGCCAGATGAAAAATGAAAAAAGAAAAAGCGGAGCAGCTTTTAAAATGGCTTTATGAAGAACTGGAGAGAACCTCTGCAGAAATAAAAGGCGCTCGCGAGCGCAAAGCATTCACCAGCGAAGCCCGCAACGAAGGCATGGCAGATGCCCTTCTGCGCATTATCAAAAAATTGAAAGCGATTGAATACATCTAAAGTTATCTGCGAATACGAAGTTTTACGGATGTGCGAATAATATGAAGGATTTTTTTTTCATTCGTGAATTCGTTTTTGATTCGTATTCGTAGATGAAACAAACTGTCGGAAACCTGACTACCGATGGTATAGAACCCTGTTGCATAATCAGGTAATTGCTGAACATAGATGATTTTTATCAATAAATTCATCGAGATTCCTATACACTTCATCTATTCAAACCTTCATTTTGGCGAAAAAGTGAAGTTTTATGATGTTGTTTAAAACTATGCTGATATTTTTACCTTATAATGTAGAAACAATTTTCTGGAATGAACGTAAAAAACTGCAAAACCCTATTGATTGTTTATGCCAAAAGAAAGAAGTTTTCATAATTTTTTTTTTGTGAACAGAAGTGTAACTATTTTATGTTGTGTTCTTCTTTTTTCTTTTCCTAAAAATTCATTACAAGCCGCCACACTCACTTCCATAGCCACCGGCAACTGGAGCAATCCTGCCACATGGAATCTGGGCTACGTGCCCCTCGCCACCGATAATGCAGTGATCAACGGAGCATTTACAGTAACCGTTGACGGAAACTACACCTGCAACAATCTCACGGTAGGCAATGGCGCGACAAACTCCACGCTGCAAATCACCTCTGCCGCCAACAGTTTGACCATCACGGGCGATTTGTTGATTAATGCCGGCAACAACGGAAATACATATACGCTCGATGCAGGACCCGGAACCATAAACGTGAACGGAACATTTTCCACATGGGGAACAAACGGAACCAATAACATTCAGCTTTCTACCGGCACCATCACATTTGCTCCGTTGATAAATCTCAATAATGCAAACAAGTTCATTACATTTACCGGTGCAGGAATAATAAATTTTAATGCCGGTTTCTCCTGCACACGAAGCCAGGCAAATTTTATTACCGTTGCCGGATGCACCGTAAATTTTCTTGGCACTTACACGCAAACAACCAATAACATTACATGGAATGCAACGTCCACCGCTGTGTTTATTGGCGCTGTTACTATTAATAATTCATCAAGATTATATTTAGGTCATGTTATTATTTATGATAATGCCGTGGTAACCACCGCTGGGGCAGGGCAAATGGACATAGTAAGTAATTTGACATTAAACACTAATGCCACATTTACAACTGTAAAAGATATTCCCGGCAATGTGAGCACAGTACGTAGCATAGATAATATAACGCTCAATGCCGGCTCCATTTTTAATTTAAATGCACCCGGAACTTATATTCAGCTTACAGGCAACTGGATAAATAACGGGGGAACTCTGAATGGCGGAACCTATACTGTAAGATTTGAAGGAATAGGAAACAGTATTGGCGGAACATCCACCACCATTTTTCCTGATTTGCAACTAGGGAATACACTCAATGATGTGAATTACACATTAAGCCAAAGCATTACCTGCAATAATTTAATTTTTGATGCTGATAACAGTTCACGAACTCTCACGTATGATGCAACAAATCCTTCTTTGACTGTAACCGGAAATGTTACCATGAACCAGCCCACTGCAAATGCAAAAACCAATTTATGGGATATTGCAGGTGGCAGTTCAACCATTAGTGGTAATTTAATTTATGTTGGCACTGACAATACCGTTGACCGTGTTTGTAAAGTAAATGTAGGCAGCGGAACTCTTTCGCTAAGCGGAAATATAACATGGATGGCAAATGCAGTAGAATCTACCGAAGAAATTTCGCTTAGCGGAGCCGGATTCATCACCTTTGCTAATTCTCTAAATATGCCTCAGCAATCCGGTACATTTAATGTCACTGGAAGTGGCACAGTAAATTTTAATAGCGTTGCTGCCCCTTCTTTTTATTTAAATCAACCCAATGGCGGAGCCCCCGATGCTGTATTTAATACTGCCTTTGGTTCCACCATTAATTTCAAAAATGGTTTTAGAAATGCCAGTGTTCCAGTTATCCTTGCTGATGGAAGCACTGCCGTATTTACTGGAAATGGAACTGTTACACCTACTGCTGCTATAACATTCGGCAATGTGCAGATAAATGCTGGTGTAACTGCAAGTCTTGCAGGAAATATTTCTGTTACCACTAACTGGACAAACCTTGGCGGAACATTTACGCCCGGAACAAACACAGTTACCTTTAACGGAACCGCTGCTCAAACCATCACCAAAGGAGGAGGAGAAACATTTTATAGCCTCACATCAAATGCAACCGGACCCATTACACTTGCGAACAATGTTACTATAACGAATATACTTACAATGACTGCCGGCAATTACAATCTGAATGGTAATACACTTACACTTGGTAATGCTGCTGCATCCACGCTTTCACGAACTGCAGGCATTATGTATGGCGGATTTTTTAAACGATGGTGGCTTGTCGGCACACCGGTTACAAGCGGCAGCGGAAATTATTACGGATTATTTCCTGTCGGAAGTTCTACTGATTACAGACCTGTTGCAATTAACTCAACAGCAAATCCTACCACAGCAGGATATGTTTCTGCCAAACATGTGGATGCAATCACAGTTACAGATATTGCTTATGTAGACAATGAAGGCACTGCTATTCAGCGCAAGCACGATATGTATGATGCAATGAACATCTCAGGGCTTGTAGGCGGAACTTATGGTATAGATGTTTCATTTACCTCCCTATCAACCGTTGGCGTACTCACAGACATGAAACTGATCACTTATACTGGCGGTGCGCCAGGTTCGGTGGGAGTAAGCGCTGCAACTACAGGAACAGTTTCTTCTCCAACAATAAAACGAACAGGTTTAACTGCTGCACAGTTACAAAACGATTGGGTAATAGGGAGTAAAAATAAAGCTGCAACACCATTGCGTCCACCTTATTATTCACGAAGAAACGGAAACTGGAACGATGCAACTCCCGGAAATGCCACATGGTCACGCACTCCTGGTGGAGCAGGACCAAGTTGCGACTGCACTCCAACAGCCGATGCGCTGGTTTTTATTTCTTCTACTCAAACAGTAACGGTAACAGCTGCTGCAAGTTGCGATTATTTAATCATTGAAGATGCCGCCACATTGAACGGAACAGCAAACTTTACAGTGAATATTGATCTTTCAACCAATAATACTGGAAATTTTTCTCCCACTTCCGGAACATGGCTGGTAAGCCGCAATGCAACGCTCGGCAGCACAAGCGCATCGTCAACTTCTTCAAGTCTAATGACTATTACGGGTAACTTGACCATTCCTTCAAGCGCTTCATTGACCTTAGTTTCCGGATTAACCTTGGGCGGCAATTTATCAAATGACGGAACTCTTGCAGGAGGAGCCAGTAACATGGCTTTTAACGGCAGCCTAAAAACTATCAGTGGTCTTGGAACAATAACAGGAAGCGGAATCATAACAGTAACAAACAACAAAACAATTCTTGCCGGCACTAACCTTACTATTGCTCCTGCGCTGGCTCTTGCTGCCGCCACAACCGTTACAAACAACGGCACAATAACTTTGAGCTTATCAACTTCAAATTTAACTGGCGCAAATGCCCTCACTTCTATATGGACGAATGCTGCCAACTCTGTTCTAAATGCAGCAGGTGCTGTTTTAGCCACAGGAGTATTAAATGCATCAGCATCTCCTAATACAGTTAATTACAATAGTGGTGGGGCGCAATCAGTAAAAAGACCTTCAGGTGCGGGAAACCCATATTATAATCTTACTATTTCAAATGCAAGTACAAAAACTCTTACTGTCGGAAGCATTACCGTAACTAATATGCTGACAATTCAGAACGCAGCTATTTTTAACGATGCCGGGTTTGCTGTAACGGGTGTGGCAGGTCTTACGATGAGCGGAACATCAAGCTATGTAATTCTCAATAATACAAATCCTGTTCCTTCTTTATCCGGTGTAGGCGCCTACAACATTACAGGAGGAACTATTGTATTTAGCCGTGGTGGAGGTCAAAGTATCAGGGGATTAAATGTTATTCCTGTGGCTTATTATAATGTTGATTTTTCAGGTTCCGGCACTAAAACTCTTCAGGGAAATATTACAGTTCAAAAAGATTTGACAATATCCGGCACTACTACAGTTCTTGATGTGAATTTAGTGGCTGGAAATAATTATAATATTACTCTTGCAGGTAATTGGTCGGTAACAGCAACAACAAATGGAGACCATTTAAACGAGCGTGCGGCTAATGGAACAGTAATTTTTAACGGAACTAATCAGCAAACTATTAATTGGGGTGCTTTTGACAACACAAGAACTTTTAATAATCTGCTAATAAATAATTCTACTCCTGCGTCAGCAATCCTTATGGCATCTCCAACTACTGTTTCAAAACAATTAGATCTTACAGATGGTCATATTGTTAATGGCTCAAACGTGCTAGCAATGGGCACGGGCGGATCTGTTGCTCTTAGTGCCTCTCCGCAAGACAGCAGTTTTGTGAAAGGGCAAATGGCATATAGTATCAATACTGCTGTAACACGAACATATCCGATAGGAAAAGACAATGATTATCGCAGAGTTGATTTAAATGTGACTCAATCATCTACTGCCACCTATACCATTGAAATGATAAATAGTTCAGCCCAAGCATTAGGATATTCAGCCGGAATATTAGGATGGGTTTCGGATATCCGTTATTTTAATGTAACGCAATCATCTAATACAGGTTTTACAAATGCACAGTTCAGAACTTATTATCAATGTACTGAAAAGAATGATGTAGTGCAGGATTTACCAAATTTAAAAATCGCGCAGGATAACGGGTTGGGAACATGGCAGGATAGAGGAGGTGCTGCTGCTGGCGCTCTTTGCGATGGCGCAAATTATGCAGGTGATATTTTATCTGCAAGTTTCACTCCATTTCATGCAGGTGTCAATAAATTCGCTTTGGCAAATTCTTCCGGTGGATCAAATCCTCTGCCCGTTGACCTGCTTTCATTTGATGCAAATCCAAATGGAAATATTGTGGATGTAACATGGACAACCGCTTCTGAATTAAATAGCGATTTCTTTATGGTTCAGCGCTCAAAAGATGGAACTACTTTTGAAAATATTGAGAAAGTGAATGGCGCAGGTAACAGTTCATCTGAAAAAAATTATTCCACTTCAGATTATGAACCCTACAGCGGTATTTCCTATTACCGTCTGAAACAAGTGGATAATGACGGAAAAACTACTTTCAGCAATATGGTAGCTGTTAAATTTCAAAGCGAAATGGGAATCTCTGTTTATCCCAATCCCACTATCGGTCCGTTTAATGTAAGTGTGCAGGCAAAGGCAGGAGATGAGGTGCTGATTGTTGTAAGAGATTTAAATGGCAGGGAATTTTATTCTAAGATTGTGATATTGCATAATGATAAAGAAGTATTTGCAATTGATCCTTCCGGAAAACTAGCAGCAGGGGTTTATATTGTAGTTGCAACTTCCAATGATACTATCTACGAAAAGAAAATTGTGATTAAGTGACGCTTTGCGTCATTTCGAACGAAGAGAGAAATCTCCTGATTATATTATGAAATTCAATTGGCAGATTCTTCAAAAGTGCTCTCACACCGTCACATCATACTCCCTCAGCGCATTGTTCAGAGAAGTTTTCAAATCAGTGCTTTCTTTTCTTTTTCCGATGATAAGCGCGCACTGCACGTTGTAATCTCCCGCAGGAAATTTTTTCGTGTATGTTCCAGAAATAACTACCGAGCGCGGAGGAACAACTCCTTTGTATTCTTTGGGTGAACTTCCGCTTACATCAATAATTTTTGTGCTCATGGTGAGTACTACATTTGCGCCCAGCACCGCTTCTTTTTCTATACGAACGCCTTCAACCACTATGCATCGTGAGCCGATGAAACATCCGTCCTCAATAATCACTGGCGCTGCCTGAACGGGTTCCAGCACACCGCCAATTCCAACGCCACCGCTGAGGTGAACATTTTTTCCTATCTGCGCGCAGGAACCCACAGTTGCCCATGTGTCCACCATCGTTCCGATGTCAACATAAGCGCCAATGTTCACGTAGGAAGGCATCATGATAACTCCCGAAGCCAGATACGCGCCATAGCGTGCCACCGCATGCGGAACCACGCGCACTCCCAATTTTTCATAATTTGTTTTCAGTTTCATCTTATCATGAAACTCAAGCGGACCGGCATTCATCGTTTCCATTTTCTGAATCGGGAAATAAAGTATCACGGCTTTTTTTATCCACTCGTTTACTATCCATCCATTTGAAGATGGCTCAGCCACACGGATTTTTCCTTTGTCCAGTTGTTCTATCACTTCACGGATTGCATCCTGCGTTTTAACTTCCTTCAGCAGTTCGCGGTTTGTCCATGCCGATTCAATAATTTCTTTCATGGTAAAAAATATTTCAAGCCCACCCTAAAACCCTCCCGAAGGGAGGGAACATCAGTTTGCTTTTCTCGGCAAATATAGTTTATTGTTTTTCTCCCTTCCCTTTGGGAAGGGAAGGGGATGGGCTCTTTATTTTTACTTTTGCATATGCCGAGAATTATTGCTATAGATTTTGGAAATAAGCGGACAGGGCTGGCTGTTACGGATAATTTAAAAATCATAGCAACCCCTTTAACCACCCTTCACCCAAAAGAAGTAATTATTTTTTTGAAAGAGTATTTGAAAAAAGAAGAAGTTGAATGCATTGTAATAGGAAAATCCAATAATCTTGACAACACGGAAAACGAAATTGAAAAAGACATTCAGTCATTTATTGTAGATTTGAAAAATATTTTTCCGGCAATGAAGATTGACCGCATGGATGAACGCTTTACTTCTAAAATGGCACAACGCACGATCATTGAAGCAGGAATAAAAAAAATGGAACGCAGAAATAAATCGCTGGTTGATAAAGTCAGCGCAACAATAATTTTACAAAGCTATCTGGAACAAAAATGATTCTTTCCATTCTGGCATACGGTGACCCTGTTCTTCGCAAAGCAGGAGCGGAAATTGATAAAAATTATCCCGACCTGCAAAAATTAATTGCCGATATGTTTGAAACCATGGCGAATGCAAAAGGCGTTGGGCTTGCCGCACCGCAGGTAGGAAAATCAATCCGCTTGTTTATTGTGGATGGAAGCCTGTTTGCAGAAGAGGATGAGCACCCTGAATTAAAATATTTCAGAAAGATTTTCATCAACGCGAGAATTGTTGAAGAGAAAGGAGAGGAATGGAGCTACAATGAAGGCTGTTTGAGTATTCCGAAAATCCGTGAGAATGTAAACCGCCTTCCTGCCATTCGTATAAAATATTTTGATGAAAATTTTGTTGAACATGAAGATGGGTTTACAGGAATTCCTGCCCGGATCATCCAGCACGAACACGACCATATTGAAGGAAAATTATTTGTTGACAGAATAAAACCGTTGAGAAGAACATTGCTGAAGAGCCGGTTGAATGACATTTCCAGAGGAAATGTTGAAGTAAATTATAAAATGAAGTTTCCATTAAAGAAATAAACACTATGAAAAAATCACTTATCTGCTTTTTGCCGCTCGCGGTTTACTGTTTTTCCTCCTGCTCATCGGGCGATACAGAGAAAAAACAACGACTCATTTCCCAAATAGATTCACTTCAAAAGAAAATGGTGAATCCTCAAAGTTTGGAGCTGGATAAAAACCTTGCTCAGCAGGGAATGGCAGCTTATGAGGATTTTGCTAATAAATATCCTGATGACACGCTCAGCCCTGAATATCTTTTCCGTGTTTCAGATTTGGCAAGAGGAGTAGGGGATAACACAAAAGCCATGGAGAGTTTGAAACAGATTTGTAAGAAATATCCCAACTACAAAAAGATTCCTGAATGTTTGTTTCTTCAGGGATATTACTATCAGGAGTTTTTTAATGATACCGTTTCAGCGAAAGGATTTTATCAGGAACTCATTTCAAAATATCCAAACCATGCTTTTGCCGATGATGCGAAAGCGCTCATGGGCATGTTCGGAAAATCGGAAGCGGACATTATTAAAGGCTTTGAACAAAAAGAAAATTCTCAAGCAAAGAAGTAGCATTAATTTCACCCTTTAGGGTTGTGGCAAAATATTCTTCGCTGCCACCCATGCCGTGCTCCATGCGTTCTGAAAGTTGAAGCCGCCTGTTATTCCATCCACATCAATTACTTCGCCTGCAAAAAATAAACCTGGAACTAATTTGCTTTGCATGGTGGTGAAATCAATTTCCTTCAGGCTGATTCCTCCGCAGGTGACAAACTCTTCCTTGAAAGTTGTTTTTCCCTGAACGCTGTATTCATCGTTTAAAAGAATTTTTATAAGAGAATTGCTCTGTTGCTTGCTCTGATCTGCCCAGCGTGTGGTTGGTTTTATTCCTGCTTTGTTTGTAAAATATTCCCAAAGCCGTTTTGGTAATTCAAACGGGCAATCATTCAGAATAATTTTTGCAGAGTTTCCTTTTTTGTGATCAGTAAATTCTTCACGAAGTTTTTTTTCTGAATAATTCGGTAGCCAGTTAATGAGTGCTGTAAAATCATAATGCAGTTCATTCAGTTGCCTTGCACCCCATGCCGATGCTTTCAGAATGGCAGGACCGCTCATTCCCCAATGCGTAATGAGCAATGCTCCTTGTGTTTCCAGTTTTGTTCCTGCAACGCGTACTCCCGCATGAGGAACAGAAACTCCCATGAGTTTTGTTATGGAATTGCCCGGCATATTGAAAGTGAACAGCGATGGAACAGGTTTAACAATTGAATGCCCAAGTTTCTTTAACCATTCGTAAGCAGACTCTTTTGCATTCCCTCCAGTAGCGATTATTAATTTGTCACAGATAAAACTTCCTCCGCCATTTACATTCAGTGTAAATGTTCCGTCAGCATTCTTATTAATTTCAGTAATGTCAACTCCGAGTTTTATTTTCACTCCTGATTTTTCTGATTCGTTAACGAGACAATTGATAATAGTTTCAGAATTATCTGTTGAGGGGAACATTCTTCCGTCTTTTTCTGTTTTCAGTTTCACACCTCGTTCTTCAAACCATTTGATAGTATCGCTCGTAGTGAACCGGCTGAAAACATTTTGCAATTCTTTGCCTCCACGCGGATAGTTTTTGACAAGCAAACTATTATCAAAACAGGCATGAGTGACATTACATCTTCCTCCACCTGAAACTTTAACTTTAGTAAGAAGTTTATTGGTTTTCTCAAGTAAGGTAACTAAACAATCAGTATAAATCTGTGCGCAATTGATTGCTGAAAAAAACCCTGCAGCGCCTCCGCCAATAATTATGGCATTTGTTTTTGGCATATTGAATTATTATGCCATCTCGGACTCAATTCTCTGTTTCAATTTCTCTGGGCTTATTCCATTCTCAAGAAAACCACCTTTTGCAAAAGAAATTTCTCCGGTTTGTTCGGAGACGATGATTGCGAGCGCATCAGAATTTTCGGTGATGCCTGCGGCAGCGCGATGGCGCATGCCGAGGTTGGATGGAAAATCTTCGCGTTCGGTAATTGGCAGAACGCATCTTGCTGCGCGTATCTTTCCTCCCGAAATTATCACAGCGCCATCATGAAGAGGAGAGTTTTTGTAAAAAATGCTTTCCAGCGTGTTAGCGGAAATTTTTGCATCCATTTGTTCGCCCGTCTTAATGTAAAAGTTCAAATCAGAACCTGTAGCAAGAATGAGGAGCGCACCTGTTCGGGTTTCACTCATTTCTTTGCATGCTTTCACGATTGCCTGCAAGTCGGCAGACAGGATTTTCTTTTTGCTTTTCCACCCGAATAATTTTCTTCCGAAAGAAAACTTTTCAAGAATCTCGGGAGTGCCGATGAGAAGTAAAAATCTTCTGAGTTCGGGCTGAAAGACAATGAGCAGTGCAATGATTCCGACATTAATAAACTGACTGAGCAGTTCGCTGAGCACATCCATCTTGAGCGCCTGCACGATTTTCCACACAAAGTAAATGGCAAGAATGCCGATGAAAATATTCATTGCCACAGTACCTTGCACTAATCTGTACAATTGGTAAAGCAGTATGGCGACAAGGAAAATGTCGAGGAGGTCAATGAAGTCAAAAGAGAGGAAATCCATTTTTAACTAATTACGAATAAATGCATACGAATTTACAAATGAAATGTGAGTGTGAAGAAAAATGTTTTTTATCTATAGCAAGAAGGTTGTCTGCATAATCTTGGCGTAGAACAAACCACTACACAAGCATCTCTCATTTATTACAAGTTAAAACTGCCCGGCAATTACAAGAGGCAACAGAACAGTATTACGCACTAATCATAGTTGCTCCTATTTCACATCACGCTGCCTCTCTGTTTCTTTGTCTTATAAATAAAGACTCAGAAATATGAAAAACATTTTCACCGCCCTTGCGCTCCTCTTCACTGCAGAAATAATTTCAACCGATGCAATGGCAATCACCGATGCACTGAGAATCAGGATTGCAAGAGGAAGTTATTCCGATGAAACCATCATTCGTTTTGTAGATGGCGCAACAGTAGGCTTTGACGGAAGCTATGATGCATGGAAACTTTTTTCTTCAAACGCCTCGGTTCCTAACATTTTCACCAAGGATATTATAAACGATGAGCTTACCATCAACGCGATGCCGAAACTTGCTGCTTCTGTTTCTATGGATGTATTTTTAAAAATAGGAACTGCCGGCACTTATTCCATCACTCCTGAAGAAACCGGTGTGTTTGCCTCAGGCGTTTGCATTCTGATTAAAGATTTATCTACAGGACAGGTTTATGATATGAGAACGTCAGCTACTTATACGGTTTCGCTTCCTGTAATTGCTCAAACTGCTCCTCCAAGATTCAGAGTTTTCTTTTCTCTCCCCGGAACAGTTACGTATGTAAGCGTTGCCAACGGTTCATGGAGCAATCCTGCAACATGGTCTGCCATTTCCTGCAGCGCAACGGCATCAGCAATTCCTGATTCAATAAGCAATGTGGTGATTTCAGCAGGAACCAATGTGACACTCGATGCAAGCACGACCTGTATCAATCTTTCAAACTGCGGAACACTAGTAACAAATGCATCACTGACAGTTAAGGGTGATTGTGCAAATAATGGAACTTTTTCTTCCGGTACGCAGACCGTTACGTTTAAAGGAAATTCTATGCAGAGCATAAGCGGAAGCAGCGCAACAGCATTTAATAATCTCACCATAAATAATTCAACTCCATCTGAAGCACTGCATCTTTATTCTCCAGTAACTGTTAATGGAATTCTCGGATTAAAAGACGGACACATCACCACAACCACTTCCAATATATTATCGTGTGGAGTTGCTGCATCTGTTTCTCTGCTATGCACTCCGCAGGATAGTAGTTTTGTGAAAGGTCCGATGAACTGGAAAGTTAATGTGTCAACAGGTGTTACATTAGTTTTCCCTGTAGGAAAAGATAACTGCTACCGAAGAATTGATCTGACCGTTGACCAGCAGACAACCACTGCAACAACCTATACAGCAGAAATGGTAAACAACTCTGCCAATGCGTTAGGGTACAGTCTGCCGTCAACACTTTCAAATGTTTCACAGGTGCGTTACCATACTATTGCTCAGTCACCTTCAACAGCGATAGACATGGCGCAGGTACGGATTTATTTCGGCTGTGCCGGAATTAATGATAATGTTTCATCGCTTCCTCCCATCAGCGTTGCAAAAGATAACGGCTCAAATACATGGCTTGATTTAAGCGATACCCCTAATGGGTATTCCTGTGGAAGCACGTATTGGGGAAATGACCTTTCTGGAACCTTTACTTCATTTACCGGAACAAAATTCACGTTAGGTAATACTGGCCCGCCTGTTTTTCTTGAAGTGACGCTGATGAATTTTAACGCGAATGCGGCTGGAGAAACTGTTGAAACATCATGGGTAACAGCTTCTGAAAGCAACAGCGATTATTTTACGCTTGAGCGCTCAACGGACGGACAGCGATATGAAGCAATAGGACAAATCCCTGCGGCCGGAAATTCTTCAGAAGAAAGAAATTATAGAGTGAATGATGAAAGTCCTGTTGCAGGCATTTCTTATTACAGGTTAATGGAAACAGACAAAAACGGAAGATCTACTTACAGTCACGTAGTTTCAGTGAATATGGAAAACGAAAATTCAATAAATGTGTATCCAAATCCCGCATCTGACTATTTAATCATTACTCTTTCAAACAGCAAAGAAAAGGAATCTGTTGTTGCCATCAAAGATATTCTCGGAAGAGTATGTTATTCCCAAAAAGTAATTCCTGTATCAGATAATGAAACCATCCGAATAAATCTCGATGAAAAATTTTCCAGCGGGGTTTACATGGTAACTGCTTTAAGCGCAGAGAAAATTTCTGAACAAAAAATCATCATTCATTAAAATAATACCATGAATAAGATTTTCACTGCAATTCAGTTTAAAAATTCAGCAAAAAACTGTAAAACCTGTTAATAAAAAGATAAAACATTGGTCGCGCTAAACATGCCCATGATTATATTTTTTCATTTATTTGCAACATTGTTCATTGGGTTATTTGAAACATAATTTTTTTGAGGTGACCATCCTACAAGAGTAATTAATCTCGCCCCATGGCGTGATTCTTTTACCATCTGAAACCGCTTCAAGTATTTATTAACTTATTTTATTTGTAATCGTTATGATGCAATGAAATAAAATATTTGAAAAAATGGTTTTAAATAAATACATACTATCTTTTGACCCGCATTTTATTTCAAAGTATAGTGCATTTTCTGTTGTAAAAACATAAACAAATAAAACAATAAATTAAAAATAAAATTATGAAAAAACTATTACTCAATTCTGCTTTTTTATTTTTTACTTTCGGAGTGAAAGCACAAACCTGTTCGGATTTATTTATTTCCAAATATGTTTCAATGGGTGCCAACAATAAGTGTTTAGAGCTTTACAACCCTTCACCCAATCCAATCGTAATGAATGGAAAATATTATTTAGCAAGGTATAAAACACCCACTGTTTCGGGAAATACATCCGGACCGGTTCCTTCTTTCCCGAGTTTCAGCGATACGGTTTGGTTGAAAGGTAGAGTACCTGCTTTCGGAACATGGGTTGTTTGCAATCCTGAAACTGTTCCAAGTCCATCAAACAACAATGCTATCTGTGATCCCTTGCTCCGGGCCCATGCCGATCAAGTAGGTAATATTTATGGAACATACGGAAGCGGAGTAGGTGATCCAACTTATTTTAAAGGAAGCGATGCCATAACCCTCGAGAAAAAAGTTGGAAGTACAGTTACCATTGTAGACTTATTCGGAAGGTTTACCGATTACATGGCCTCCAGCACCGGAACACCTTCTGCTTGGTCAACAGTTGCTCCTTATACAGGAGGAACCGGAATGGGAGTTTGGATCACAAAAGGATATATGATGGAACGCAAGCCAACTGTTTTAATGGGAGTAACTGCCAATCCGTCTGCTTTTAATCCGTTGGCTGAATATGATACAATTACAAAGCCCCAAGTATATCAGGATACTATTGATGCATGGAATAAATTAGGAAATCATATTTGTAATTGCCCTGGTGCAGGAGTGAATGAAATTGAAAATCCATCTAATATTTCAATTTACCCGAATCCTGTTGCTGAATTTTTAAATATTATGATCATCTCTAATGATATAATAACCCATGTTGCTGTTTACGATATAGAAGGTAAATTAATAGCTGAGAAAAACGTTTTAAGTAACATTAAAAAAACTGAAATCACAACAGGGATTTTGCCTGCCGGAATTTATGTTGTGAAAATAAATTACCGCAATGGAAAATTAGGCGTTACGCGATTTATTAAAAACTAATTTAGATAAACCGAATTGTTTTTTATGAAGCGCGTAAGGATTTTTTTTTATCTGTTCGTTTTATTTTTTTTATCTAAGAGTGTATTATATGCCCAAGACAGTACACTTGTAGAAATTTCCGGTACAATCAAAGATGATATAACCAGAGAACCATTGATTGGTGCCGTTATTACTTACCTGCAAGGCAAAGGGGCCACTGCGGATATTGATGGAAAATATTCTTTCAAAATCCCATCGGGAGATTATACATTGAATGTATCTTACATTGGCTACGAAGTGCAGGAAAAAAAAATAAAAGTAAGTGAAAAAAAACAAATTATTGATTTCAGGTTATCTGGCAATGTGTCTTTATCAGAAGTAGAGATAGTGGCAGACATTGCTAAGATCAGGGAAACACCAGTGGCTGTCTCTACTATTTACGCTCAGCAGATTTCACAGGAGATTGGTGCATCTGATCTGCCGTTAATTTTAAATTCTACGCCCGGAGTGTATGCTACACAGCAGGGTGGCGGAGCGGGAGATGCCCGTGTGAATATCAGGGGCTTCGATCAACGATATGTGGCAGTGCTTGTTGATGGTGTCCCAGTTAATGACATGGAAAACGGGCAGGTTTACTGGAGCAATTGGTCGGGATTATCTGAAGTTACAAAACAAATGCAGGTGCAGAGAGGATTAGGAGCATCCCGCCTAGCGCTTCCTTCAGTAGGAGGAACAATGAACATCATCACATCCAGCATTGATGAAAAAAGATTTTTCGTAGTGAAGAATGATTTAGGAACAAACAATTATGGGCGATTTTCTCTCGGCTATAATTCCGGAATACTGAAAGATAAATTTGGAATCACGCTCGCAGGAAGTTATACAACCGGAAATGGATGGGCTGACCAAACATTTGAAAAGGTGTGGTCTTATTTTGGAAAATTCAGATGGAGAATAAATACAAAGAGTTCATTAATTCTTGGAGTGAATGGAGCCCCGCAATCGCACGGGCAAAGATCAACTCAAATAAATATGGCCTATTATGATAGAAACTTTGCTGTTCAGCAAGGAGTAAATGCCGATTCTATTTATTCATCTGCCACAAACAGCTATACTGATTCCAGCATAGGAGACAGAGGGTTGCATTATAATCCAAACTGGGGCTATGTGAATGGAAAGGCGGTGAACATCAAGGTAAATTATTTTCATAAGCCGCTTTTTAACTTATCCTGCTTTTTGCAAATAAATGATAAGTTGAATTTTTCAAATGTGCTGTATGTATCCATCGGAAGAGGAGGAGGAACAGGAATGTTTAATCCACCATCTTATAATAAGGACTATGACGGACAATTACTATTGCAGAACACGTATGATGTAAACTCAACTGCCATTCCTAACGGATTAATTCCGGGATTGAGACCTACGTCTTCTTTTATTTATTCTTCGGTAAACAATCATAACTGGGCTGGAACACTGTCAACTATTAAATGGAAAATTAAAAACACATTTGATTTTACCGGTGGATTGGATGCGAGATATTACAATGGAATTCATTATCAAACCCCCTATGATTTGCTTGGAGCAGACTACACACAACAACCATTGGGCAAAGACAAAAACTTAGCTCCGATCACAAAAGACCCTGATTCCTATGTAAAAAAGGTTGGAGATAAAATAAATTATAACTATCAAAGCAAAGTAACATGGCTCGGGGCATTTACACAATTGGAATATAAAGCAGAAAAATTTTCCGCCTTCGCTACGTTCACCGGCAGCCAGTCCTCTATGCAAAATATAAATTATTTCGGAAGAAAGGATGTGGTACTTAGTAAAAACAATATTGCACACAACGCTATCAGTTATGGCGATACTTTATATTATGACGGAAAAAATTATGGCGCGACAACCAACCCTTATGGAATTCCTAATGCAAACGGGATCACGCATAATACGGACGGCACCATTACATTTAAAGACAATATCACGAAGCAATACGTCACGTTGAATCCCGATTATAAAACGTACAATATCAATTCTTCTGAAGCAAGAATAAATACAACAGAAATAAAATACTACTATGGATACACATTGAAAAGCGGTATAAATTACAAGTTGAATGCTCAGCAAAATATTTTTACAAATATCGGGTACATGAATTTAGCGCCTAAATACAATAATGTTTTTGACAGAAGCGGCACTGAACTGAAAAATATAAGAAACCAACTGATTGAATCAGCAGAGATCGGTTATGGATTCAGAAATAAATATTTTGCTTCTAACATCAATGGCTATTTAACGTCATGGTTGAACAAGCCACTTGATTTTGCACTGACATATACTGATCCGCAAACAGGCAACTTATATTACTATAACATACCGGGTATTGATGCTTCGTTGATGGGTATAGAATTAGATTTTACCGTAAATATAAATCGCTTCATAAAAGTAAGCAGTTTTGGAATGTTGTCTGACTGGAGATGGGCATCAGGCAGCACCGCCTATATATTTACAGACGATGGTTCCCTGCTGGATTCTGTAGTATTTGATGCAACAAAAGTTCATATTGGAAATTCTCCGCAAAGGCAGATAGGCGGAAATATTCGGTTTGAACCGGTGCAGGGATTTTACATCAAGCCGCAAATTGTTTTCTTCGGTAATATGTATGCACAGTTTGATCCATCCAATTTAAAAGTTTCAGGAGCAAAGGATTACAGGAAATATGATTCATGGAAGATGCCGGAATATTATTTGCTCGATTTGTTTTTTGGTTATTCAATTAAAAAAACAAACAGTACAGAAGTTAGCATTACCTGTGCTATTAATAATGTAATGAACTCAGTTTATCTCACGGATGCCTCATTTGCTCCTGCCACCACACCTAACCAATACAGCGCAACGAACATGCAGGGATACATGGGACTTGGGCGAAGAATGACAATGGGAATAAAAATAATTTTTTAATAATAATTCAAATAAATTTCAGAATGAAAAAACAATTTCTTCTTGCATGTGCAATTCAAGCAATCGCAGTGCAAATTTTCGCGCAAACAATTTCTCAGGTCAGAAGTTCTGCCCTGAACACCACCGTAACAATAAGAGGCGTGGTCACAAACGGCTCTGAGTTAGGAAGTCTGCGCTATGTGCAGGATGCCACGGCAGGAATTTCTATGTACGGTTCTAACCTATCCTCTGTGAACAGGGGCGATTCAGTAGTAGCTACCGGCACACTTACCAGTTATAATAATCTTCTGGAGATAACACCCGTGACTTCTTTTTCTGTTCTTGCAACCGGAAGACCATTGCCCACTCCATTTGTCATTACCCCCAGCCAAATGATCGAAACATACGAAGCGGAATTGGTTAAGTTTAATAATTGCACATTTCCAAGCGGAGGAAATAATTTTGCGAGTAACACGAATTATAATTTCATCAGTTCAACGCAAACAGGAGTGCTTCGCATCAGTTCAACCAGCCCATTGGTTGGAACAATTATTCCTAATCAAAATGTGAATTTAGTAGGAGTGGCATCGCAGTTCTGTTCCTCACCGAACCCGGGATGCACTACAGGATACCAATTAATTTTAAGAGACCAGAACGATATTGTAAATACATCCACGATATGGATGACTTCTCAGCCCATTCCTACTAATATTATCACAACAGGTTTGACAGTTAACTGGGCAACTAACATCGCAGGAACTTATTACATAAAATATGGAAAGACTCCAAATCTTGAATTAGGCATTGTGAATGGTGCAGGAACTTCTGCAACTCCAGGAGTAAATATTACTGGCGCAACACCCGCCACAATTTATTACGCGCAGGTTTTTTCTGTGAATGGCAGCGATACAGCAAAATCATCTGTGAAAGTTTTTTGTACACAATCGCTTTCAACCGGCACTATTAAATCCTATTTTGTAAGAACAGTGGATACTACTGTTTCGAGCGGAACAAACGCCATTCAAAATACAGCGCTGGCAGATACACTTGCACAATACATCAATCGTGCGAAAAATACTATGGATATTGCGATTTATAACTGGGATAATTCTTCGGGAGGAACTCTCATTACCAATGCGGTGAATGCAGCTTATGTCCGCGGTGTGAAAATCAGGATTGTGTTTGACGGCTCAACAGCTCAATCAGGATTACAAACGCTTAACGCAGCAATAAAAAATGTGGCAAGCCCTCAGGGAGCAAGCTATACCATCATGCATAATAAATTTGTCATCATTGATGCCAACAGCAGCCCGAACGATGCAATTGTGTGGACGGGCTCCATGAACTGGACTTCCCAGCAGATGACAACCGATGCAAACAATGTGATAATCTTTCAGGATCAGAGTTTAGCCAGAGGATATAAACTGGAGTTTGATGAAATGTGGGGAGATAGCAGTGTTACTTCAAATCCTAATTCTGCAAATGCAAAGTTTGGTCAATTTAAAACGGATAACACTCCACATGAATATGAAGTAGGGGGGAAGCGTGTTGAATCTTATTTCAGCCCATCTGACGGAACAACCACGCATATTCTTTCCACCATCAGCACTGCCAATACTGATATGTATTTTTGGAGAATTGCTTATTACCCGTTCCGATATTGCAAATAAAATTGCTTCGCAGATAACAAACAACTCATTAACGGCTCAAGGAATACTGAATGACACTTCGGCAGCAAGCACTCCCTATTTCATTATGAAAGGTGTAATGAACTCTAATCTGGTTATCAGCAAGTATAGCTGGTTGTTTCATCATAAATATCTGATCATTGATCAGTCAAACACGGGTTCCGATCCATTGATTCTTACGGGTTCTCATAACTGGTCGAACAGCGGAGAAAGTAAAAATGATGAGAATACTGTTGTCGTTCATGACGCAACAACAGCCAATCTCTTTTATCAGGAATTTCATCAGCGCTGGCTGGATGAAGTGAACGGTGCGGGCATTAATGAAATAATAAATCAACAGGGCAATGCATTTATTTTTCCCAACCCTGCGAACAATGCATTTGCAGTTATGGTGGATGATAATACCTATGCGAAAGCAACGGTTTCAATTATTAACGTGTTGGGAAAACAAGTTGCTTCCTTTACAAACCTGAATAATAATAACGGATTAATAAATGTTTCTGATTTTAATTTAGCAGACGGCTTGTATCTGATCAAAGTTTCAATTAAAGAAAAGATATTTACTTCACGGGTTTTAATAAATAAATAATGAATGAAGGAAAGTTGTTTGTAATTGAAAGCGAAAAAGAGTGTTAGATTTTTTTCACATTCACGGCCTGATCTCCTCGTTTTGAAGCGCTCAGTTCAAATGTTACTTCGTCTCCTGTTTTGATGGGAGAAAGAATATCTTTAATGTGCACATAGTATTCCTTTCCGTCTTCAGGACAGGAAATGAATCCGAATTTTTTCTCGTTGTTAAAAAACTTTACTGCTCCTTTTTTCATGAATAAAATCAAACTTGAATATTAAGGTACGATTTTTTCAAAAACAGGATGATGGGTTTACTTAGGAAGTGTAATAGGATATGCACCCCCTTTCTCTGATGAAAGTTAAAATTTCAGATGCTTTACTGTTTGTCCTTTATTGATGAGTTCGTTCAACGCATCAATGCCGATACGGAGATGAGAGGATGAAAAATTTTGAGTGACCGTTTTATCGCTCTCTTCAGTTTTCACTCCTTCGGGTATCATGGGCTGGTCAGAAACAAGCAGCAAGGCGCCAACCGGAATTTTATTTGCGAAGCCGGTGATGAAAATGGTGGCTGTTTCCATATCTATTCCCATGCAGCGGATCTTTTTAAGATATGTTTTGAAATCGGCATCATGCTCCCACACCCTTCGGTTAGTAGAATAAATGGTTCCGGTCCAGTAGTCGCGCTCGTGATTTCTTATCGTAGTAGAAACTGCTTTCTGCAAACTAAAAGCAGGAAGTGCAGGAACTTCAGGCGGGAAATAATCATTTGAAGTTCCTTCCCCGCGAATAGCGGCAATAGGAAGGATGAGATCGCCCAGTTGGTTTTTCTTTTTTAATCCACCGCATTTACCGAGAAAAAGGCATGCCTTCGGTTCAATAGCTCCGAGCAGATCCACTACGGTTGCCGCATTGGCGCTTCCCATGCCAAAATTAATAATGGTGATTCCGTTTGCTGTAGCATTGGGCATGGGTTTGTTCACTCCCATCACTTTTACTTTATTCCATTTGGCAAAGAGTTCTACATAATGGCTGAAGTTCACAAGCAGAATATATTCTCCGAATTCATTAAGCTTTATACCCGTGTATCGAGGGAGCCAGTTTTCTACTATGTCTTTTTTGCTTTTCATGCCGGAATATATGTGCTGGTTATGCTTTGCTGTTTTTTACTTTCCGATTTAGAATGGAGGTAAAGATATAAACACTTTGATTCATCGCAAGATGCTTGCTTCATAAATTTAAAAAGTAACTGAAGAAAAAATTATTGCTTAATGATTTTTAAGTAAGAAATATTTTTCCCTTCTGTAATTATTTTGAGAAGGTAAATTCCGTTTGCTTCGCTCAGGTTTACGGTTTCTCCCGAAGATATTCCTGCGGAACTGTTCTTGTTTACGCTTTGTTCATGTATAATTTGTCCTAAAGAATTATAAATACGTATTTGAACTGGAAACTGTAACCCGTAGACCGTAAACTCCCCATTATTTGGATTCGGAAAAACAACTATGTTGTTTTCATTTGAATCTGAATTGTTCAACGCAATGCTATTTGAATATTCAAATTTTCCATCAAAATCAGTTTGCTTAAGGCGATAATAAAAAGTGGTTTCAGATTGAAGGTTTAACGTTTCAAGTTGACTATCAATAAAAGTATAATTTCTGATAGTTGAAAAATTTCCTGCGCCTTTTACTGTTCCGATTTCATCAAAAGTAATAGCGTCTAAACTTCTTTCAATGGTGAAGTAATCGTTGTTGATTTCTGAGGCAGTGCTCCAATAGAGATACGCTTTTTCATCTTTCAGGTATCCGTTAAACCTCAAAAGTTCAATAGGCAGAGATACGGCTGGTCCACAGCCAGTCACTCCCATAGTAACATACGTATAGCTTCCTGAGTAGTCATCGGCTCCAATATCCGCAGCACCGGATCGGGTAACACCATCAAAGTCAGTGGTAGTGCTCACAGCGGTTCCTGCATCTATTGCAGGGCTTCCGCTTTGAATATGTAAATCAGGAACACCGGAAGTGGTACTGTAAAAGAGAGGATCAGCGCTTATACTTTGTGCATCCTGACTAACTCCGGGTTGCCAGTTTGCGAGTGCAACATAATCAACTGCAGTTGCGTTGCCGAATTTATAACCCGTACCGTTTCCCCAACCATCGTTGTAATTGCTTGCAACTGTACTTGTGTTATCAAGAAAAAATGAATAATGGATTTTTGTGCCTGTGCTGTTCGACCTGCAGTTAACAAAGATATTATCCCGAATATCTTCCGTATTTTTTGGACTTATATTAGTATTGTTCCGTCTGAAAGCGTAGGTATTATTGGTTG
Organism: Bacteroidota bacterium; assembly: GCA_016213405.1. Taxonomy (NCBI): domain Bacteria; kingdom Pseudomonadati; phylum Bacteroidota; species Bacteroidota bacterium. The sequence goes on along the minus strand of JACRAM010000049.1, from coordinate 19,766 downwards.
TACCTGTAACGCCTGTTCCTCCAATGTAAACGCTGTTGTAATAATAATTCATGTAAGTGGTATTAACTCCACTGGTATAGCCCGAAGTATTATCAAGGATTCCGGTGATTTCTGCTCCTGAGGTGATGGATGAACCATCAACACGATAACCCAAAGCAATCATGTTGTTGCTGAATATGGAGGTGACAGCCGATGTCCAGCTAGAACCTACAGCGCCAATCCCAATAATCCTGGCATTGCTGCTTCCATTGGCTGCATCAAATCCATAAATCAGGTTTGCATTATACGTGTGCAGTTGTCCGGGTTCTCCTATTGCTGTGTATATACCGTAAAATTTATTTGCACTTGCACCTGTATAATTACTTTTAAGATTATAAATAGTATTGTTTGAAATATTCTGGGTAGTTCCGCTGTAGATACTATTGTTTGCAATCCCCACAACATTTCCATCATGCGCAATATATAACTGGCTGACACTGGTGGCTGTTGTTGCTGTCAGGTTGTAAATAGTATTTCCTGTGATAGTATTAGAACCGCAATCTGAATACATTCCGGTAACAGTAGCGGCAGTATTTACTGCATTCGTTGCCGTAATATTTGCCAGCGTATTATTAGTAAGAGAAATAGTTCCGCAACTATTATCAACCCATATTCCAACCGTTTTCCATTGCCCTGCGTTTTGAATGCTGTTGCAGGTAGCTGCACTTCCGATTAAATTGTTTGTAATGGAATAACTGGCTGAAGCGCTGCAGTCGGCAAGATGAATTGCGCCAAAAGAAGTTCCACCTGTAGCCGTTAAACTGATATTCTGAATAGTGTTGCCTGAAATAGTGGTAGCTCCTGCCCAAACATAAATACCTTCAAATGTCTGAATCGTATTTCCCGCACCGCCAACAGCACTGGTCCATGTGGCACCTGCACAAAGAGGAGCGCCACCTCCGATATAATTATTTGAAATAGTATTTCCGCCTGAACCTAAACCGGGAATAAAATTTATTACTGTATAGCGATACAACTGTTGTTCTGCGCAATCCAGATAAAAACTGTTTCCTGTTATAGTCCAGTTATCACCATAATCTGTATTAAGTCCGGTTCCGGTTACCGTAACTCCACAAGCTTCAGCAGTCAGCCCGGGAGTAAAACTGTGAATATTGTTGTTTAAGATGCTGATATAATTATTCGGATTAGCAGTTTGCCCATAGGCATATATCGCATTTATATGAGTAGTTGCACCGCTGGTGTATTTTGTTACATCACAATTCTGAATAGTAAGGTTATTATTTCCGGCAGACCAGATGGGATAGCTGCTTATATAAATAGTTCCGCTGGTGCTGGTGGAGTTCTGACTCTCTGTGCGAACATATTGCAAAACATCATAGGTTGCACCGTTTGAAAACTGAATTGCCGGTCCAACTACTGAAGCTGTCCGTGTATTTCTGATAATCCAGCTAACGGTAGTTCCGGCACCTCCTGCTCTTCCGTCAAATGTCACATAGTCAGCACCATTAAAGTTAATTAATGGAAAACCAGAGCCAGGGTCACCGGAAGTAGTAAGTGTTCCTGCTCCTGTAACAGGACGGAAGGTTGCTGTTGCAGAGGATATTCCTGCATATAAAATATTGATTGGATATCTTTCTCCTGCACCTGCGTAAGTTGTCTCTAATTCAAATATCACATTACAGCTAACGGGTCTGATGTTTAATGAATTCACTGCTTCGGTTATCGTTAGAAAATTTCCGGTCGGACCCACACTGTATGTTCCGCACAAAGCCGTTGCATTCTTAGTTCCTAAAACAAAATAACCAAGTGTGACAGGAACTGCAAGTGTTGAAGTTACTGTGGGCGCAGCGGTGTTTCCTCCCAAAGAAAAATATTGTCCGGCAAGTGTGCTTGAAGTAGCAACAGCAGTAGTTGCATCCGGCACAGGCGAAGCATCTGTCAAACTTATGGTTCCCGGGTTTGCAAGACTTGTAGGATTTGAAATGATGGTGGCGCTCCAGTAATTATCCGTATTGATGGCAGTTAAGCTTGGGTCAAAAGTGCCACCGCTGTTTGCATCAAATGCCTCCGCCCTTATAACCACTGTGCTCGCGGAACTTGTGGTGGAAAGTCCGTTAAATGTAACTTTCTGGCAAGCGGTTTTCCCTATAGGAAAGAGAATAGTTGCTGCGCTCAGGTTGGCAGCCATTGTGCGTTGCAAAGCGCCATTTACATAAGATGCCGTGCCACCGGTATTCGTAACAGAGGCAGCGGCTCCGTTGGTTACTGAAATTAAATTTCCACCGCTGTTGATTACACCGTTAGTAAGATTCAGTGTTCCTGCTGCGCCAATGGTCAGCGCTTGGGTTATTCCTACCGTACCGGCACTTGCTCTGTTCATTGTAAATGAAGTAAGCGTTGGAGCGGCAGTAAACCGAAGTGTTCCGTAATCTCCCCCGCTGCCGCCAATGGTTATCGCTCCGCTTGCTGTTATGTTTCCTGTTCCGGTGGATGCCATGGTTCCGTTTAAAGTAAGCGCGTTAGCTCCGACTGCAAAAACTCCGGCTGTCAATGTAAAAACTCCGGCAATGGTTGGACTTCCGACATTAAGAGTAAGAGTGCCAGCAGAATTAACAGTAACATTTCCAAAAGTCTGCGTCATGTTGTTAATGGTAGAAGTACCTGCATTAAAATTTGCTGTTGAATTAACATTATAGGTGGCAGTGGGTACCGATACTTGTATCGTTGTTATATGATTGTAATTTGAACCGCTGGCAAATGAAAGTGTTGCTGTTGAACTAACAACAGGAATACCACCACCCGTTTGGTAGTTATTTACTATAGTTCCTCCACTGCCAACTGTAACCAGAGTAGTTCCGATGCTTGATGTATTAAATAAACCTTTCGTGTTTAATTGTAATGTGCCGTCTATTTGTCCTCTCTGGCTTGCGGTAGTAAGAAAATTCAGAGTCAAAGTTGTGCCGGCTGACGTAAGTTGAAGAGTAGAACTTACATCTATTACAAGATTATTAATTAAGGTGGGTCCATTGATAGATAATGTTAAAGCACCTACCGCTCCTGTCAATGTAATATTACTACTGCTTGTTACGGTTAATGACCTGATGGTTTCCGTAGGAACAGCAGTTACATTTAAGGTGGTACCGCTGTTAAATAAAATGACATCATTTGCTGCAGGTGCAGCTCTTGCAGGCGACCAGTTAGTTGAAACCGCCCAGCTTGCGCCCGAAACGCCAGTCCATGTGTAAGTGGTTTGAGAAAACGCCTCGCCAGTAAAAATGAAAAAGAGAGAGAGAAAGATTTTAGTAATGAAACTTGAAAAAAAAGCAAACCTGTTCTCAGAAGAGAACCATGGAGAACACGCGTTTGAACAAGGATAGAAACGAAACATAATAACTGTATTTATTATTACTACACTTTCGTTTCATGGGGTATTATACAAATGTAAAAATAAATTATGACTTTATGAGCATGTTTCTTTTTTGTTTTTCAACTGAGTGAAACCAATAGAAAGAAGTTGAGGATATATAAAATTTTCCGATGATAAATCCTTAATGTAACTTCGCCTTCTCCTTCAACATTTCCGCAAACGGGCAGTTTTGAATTTTGCTGTCAAGCCAGGTTACATAATCAAAATACTCAAATGCATTTTTCTCGTAGGGTTCTTTGGCGAGTGGGGTTATTTTGTTTTTAAGCTTCTGAAATGCCAGTATTAATTCTTTTTTCCCAGAACTTGTTTCAGGATTAACTTTTGGAAGTTCGTTTCGGAGAAAATGAAGGAGGAGGGTTTCAAATTTATAAAGTTGTTCTTTTTTCTTCAGGAAGCGGTAAACAGATTGTATCAGATAAGGAAGAAGGTCTGTTTTGCCTGCTTCGTAGTTAACAAGGAGATAAAAAATGCGGAGATAGCTTTGAATGTTCGGGTAGTTGTTTAACGATACTTCATTGCGGATGCAATTAAGCCAGAAAGTGCATTTATGGTATTGCTGCCTGATAAAAAATGTAGTTGCTAAGTTTGAATACAAGATGGATTTTTGTATGTCATTCAAATACCCATGGTGATCGGTTATCTTTTTTGTAATATCAGAAATAACATCTGTCTTGCCTGGGGATTGACCAATCGTATTAAAATAGTAAAGTGTAAGATGGCTGTTAAAGTAAAACAACTTATTCCTGAGCATGTCATTTTTTGTGAATGCCGATAATTCTTTCAGTTCATTCAAATAAACACGGGCTTCGCGGTATCGCCTTGAATTCATGGCAGCGCCAATAACATTGCCGTAATAAGCAATGTATTGCGAAAGATTAGCAGGAATTATTTTGGGATTCAATTTAAAAAGGTCAATTACCTTTTTTGAATACGAATAGTAGTTATCTGCATTACCCTGTACATCTGCCCACAAAGCGTGGGTAATCAGAAAACGAAGCCGTGCCTCAAACGAACAGGCAGAGGATTCGTTTTTCATTTCACTGAGATTCATTATTTTTTTCATTTCGCCAAGATGTTCTTTCCCGCGCACCTTACCGATAGCGGCATAAAGCATATACATTTTGAAATTTATATCCCTGTATTGCTCTGCGTTTTGCAGCAATAAAAAATCTTTTGACTTTTCTGAAATAATATTTTTTACCTGGTTCATATCATTATTGGCTACAGCCAGCTTCATTTCCCACATGGCCGCTATTTCGGGTGCTGCCCAGAGCAGTTCATTTTCTTTTGCAGTTTGCTTGGCTTTTTTCAGCGCTTTATGCGCTTGATCATATAAACTTTTTTCAATAAGAATTTCTGCATTGTGCCGCATGTCCATAATTTCGGAATGAATGCTGTAATGATAAGAGCGCAGCGCTTTCAACACCTGGTTGTAGAGATAATTTTTTGCGACCGGTAATTGCTTTATGAAAAGTTCATTGTGAAAACGTTTTTTTAATTTTTCTTCATCGTATTTTTGTTGTTTTGAAATCGCTTCAAACAATTGCATATAAATATTCTTTTCACCGCGCACATGCAGCGAGGAATATTTTCTGAAATATCCTTTTTCATGACTGTTCATGGAATGAATAAGGTCAAAAAGGTCTTCAGATGTCTTCATGCGATTTATAAGAATAAATTAGAATTACGAAGGTAGAATACTTTTTCATTTCGGAGAAACATATATTGGAAATACCATTTGACCGTTCTTTACAAAAAGAGATATTCCAGTTTATCGCTTCTGCGAATAATAAGAATAATGCAATCTTCAATTCCGTTTTGGATGAAAAGAGATTATCTTTGATAAAAAATATTTTTCTTAGCATGCTTCGTCCTGTAACGATAGTTTATTTATTTTTTCTGACAGAAACTATTCCTCTATGTGTTTTAAGTCAGACATTTTCCAATACTGCTTCACAAGGAGTCGGTTCATGGAATGGAACTCTCACCAAAACAATTGCAGTAGCAGCGCTTTCCAATCCGCTTAGCACGCCAAGTAATGTTTTGAGGCAGGTGAATATTGATTTGGGCGATGGAACAAATACCCGCGCATTAACTTCTTACATCATAACCTTACAATCCCCTACAGGAACAACCATCACCATCAAATCAAATACCGGCACCATTAGTTCTATTGTGCGGTTTAATATAAAATACAGAGACCATTCTGTTTTGAGATTTCCACAAGATTATGGTTCTACCAAAGAGCCGTATGATGTTGGCTACTACCGAACAAACACCGCAAACGATTTTTCAACTTACAACGGAGAAAATCCAAACGGAACATGGACGATTACAATTACAGAAACAAGCGCTTCCACAGGAATTGCCTACAACAAAGTTGATTTGATATTCGGAGCAGCATTTTCTTATAATGATATTTCCGCCTCTACCGCAAATGATAATTGTTCGGGTGTACAGTGTTTAGAAACCGGAACCATCCTTATCGGCACCAATAACGGATACGCTGATCCTGGTCCTGCCACTGACCCTTCAACCACTTCTGCTTTCTGGTCGCCATCTTGTGCATGGAACGGGGCGAAGAATAATTCTGCATGGTTCAATTTCAAAGCATCCGGAACCACTGCTCAGTTCACAATTTCAGGAGTAAACAACAGTTTGCAGATTCTTGCATTTACCAATTCAGGAACCTGTGCTGCTCCAACTTACGCGCTTGTTACAGGAGGATGTCCTGCTGATGCAGCAACAAACGACACCTACACTTCTCCCCAATATGCCAATGGCTGTACTTGTAATATGCAATTGAATATGTCTTCATTAACTGCAGGAAACATTTATTATGTTATAGTAGATGGCACGGGTGGCGCCATCTCTAGCTTTTACATTGAAATGGAATCAGGCGCAGCCAATTGTTCTTGGCTTCCAGTTGAACTTTTTTCATTTACTTCTTCTTGCAGTTCAGGAGTTGCAAAATGTAATTGGTCAACTGCAAGTGAAATAAATAATAATTATTTCAGCATTGAACGCAGCTTGAACGGGGAAGAATGGAATTTAATCGGAGTGGTACAAGGCGCAGGCAACTCTTCCACCATTCGCCATTATGAATTTGTAGATGAATCTCAATACTCAATACTCAATACCCAATACTATAGATTAAAACAAACCGACTTTAACGGAGAATACAAATACTACGGACCCATTTCCGTAACGTGTGAACTAAATGATGAATGGAATTTAATTTTACAAAACACACCAGCGCAAGATGAATTGCTCGGAACTTTTTTTTCTATCGAAGATGAAAAACTTCAGGTAAATATTTATGATTTGCTGGGAAGATTGATTGTCAATAACGGGTTTCCGGTCAACAAAGGAAGCACTATGTTGAAACTTGATATAAACAACATTGAAAGTGGCATTTATTTTGTCAAAGTGTTTGACAATAAAAGGCGACTCACAATAAAGTTTGTGAAGCTTTAACGAATAGTTCGTTATCTTTAAAACTTAATAAAAAATAATATGTGCGGAATTGTTGGAGTATTTGATTTAAAGATTGACGATAAAGAGTTGAGAGCCCAGGTTCTTGAAATGTCAAAAAAAATTCGTCATCGGGGACCGGATTGGTCTGGAATATTTTGCGGAGAAAAAGCGATATTAGCACACGAACGGCTTGCCATTGTAGATCCGCAATCCGGAGGGCAGCCATTATACAGCAAAGACAAAAAAATGATTCTTGCGGTTAATGGTGAAATATACAATCACCAGGAACTAAGAAAAGAATTAATTGATTACGAATTTTTAACTCATTCCGATTGCGAAGTGATATTAGCGCTTTATAAAAAAAAGGGAATTGATTTTATCGAAGAGCTGAATGGCATTTTCGCTTTTGCATTATACGACAAAGAAAAAGATACATATCTTATTGCCCGAGACCATATGGGAATTATTCCATTATATATGGGCTGGGATAAGCTCGGAAATTTTTATGTTGCATCTGAGTTAAAAGCGTTAGAAGGTGTTTGTAACAAAATTCAGGAGTTTCTTCCCGGACATTATCTATACAGCCAGGAAGGACAAGAACTAAAACCTTGGTACAAACGTGATTGGACAGAATATGAAAATGTAAAAGACAATGCATCCGATACTGCCGCATTGAAAAAAAGTTTGGAAGATGCTGTTCACAGGCAGTTAATGTCCGATGTGCCTTACGGAGTGCTTCTTTCAGGAGGATTGGATTCCTCCATCATATCCGCAATAACAAAAAAATACGCGGCAAACCGCATTGAGTCAGGCGATAAACAACAAGCATGGTATCCACAGTTGCATTCATTCGCAGTAGGTTTAGTTGGTTCGCCTGATTTGGCAGCAGCAAAAAAAGTGGCGGCACATATTGGTTCCGTGCATCATGAAATTAATTTCACCGTGCAGGAAGGGTTAGATGCCATTCGCGATGTAATTTATCATTTAGAAACGTATGATGTAACCACTATTCGGGCATCAACTCCCATGTATTTATTAGCCAGAGTAATTAAATCAATGGGAATAAAAATGGTATTGTCTGGAGAGGGGGCTGATGAAATTTTTGGCGGCTATTTGTATTTTCACAAAGCGCCAAATCCACAGGCGTTTCACGAAGAAACCATTCGCAAACTGAGCAAACTGCATTTATACGACTGCTTGCGCGCTAATAAATCTCTTGCCGCCTGGGGCATTGAAGGGCGTGTTCCGTTTTTAGATAAAGAATTCATGGATGTTGCCATGCGGTTAAATCCCAAAGATAAAATGGCAGGCAATGGAAAAATAGAAAAATGGATTCTGCGAAAAACATTTGAAGATTATTTGCCCCAAAGCATTGCGTGGCGCCAGAAGGAACAATTTTCGGACGGTGTGGGTTACAGCTGGATTGATACGCTTAAAATAGTGGCAAACGAAGAGGTCAGTGATGAGCAGTTGGCAAATTCAAAATTCCGTTTTCCCATACATCCGCCCATGTCCAAAGAAGAATACCGTTACCGTTCCATTTTCAGCGAACTGTTTCCGTCCGATTCAGCAGCATCGTGTGTTCCTTCCGTGAAATCTGTTGCTTGCAGCACTCCCGAAGCATTAGCTTGGGATGCATCATTTCAAAATGCAAATGATCCTTCAGGAAGAGCAGTTTCCGCTGTACACAACGATGGATATAAATAAGGTATTTTTAAATTTCAACATTCGCTTTTCCCTTCACCACCTCCGCAAACGGGCGGTTTTTTATTTTGCTGTCAATCCATGAAAGAAAATCAAAATCGTTGGTTTGCATTTCGGTTTTATAGGATTCAAGGTTTCTTTTCAATTCCATAAATGTTTTCACTTTTTCACGCCCGTATGCAGAAGCATTTTTCTGTGCTGTGATTTTATTGTTATTGAATGAATGAGTTGTGTTGCTGAAAAATGATAGTAATATTTTTTCTACTTTATTATCCTCTTTGTGTTTATCAAAATACCGGATTGCCGATTTGCATAAACTCGGAAGTATGTCGTCATTGCCGAGTTCATAATGCACGATGATGTTTAATATTTTACATTCATTGATAATATCCAGACGGACTCCGGTTTCCTTTATGTTCAGAATTTCGTTCAGCATTTGCAGCGCCTTGTGATAATCATTCAGGTAGAAATAGATCAGAAAAAGATTTTTATGGAATACTAAAAATAATTGTGTGTCGTATTGTTTTTTTATGTCTGATAAGAATTCTTCGCTTACGGATAATGCTTCTTTAATGTTGAAAGACTGTAAATGATAATGAATATAGTTGTTGTTTATCTGCATGAACAATCTGGACAAACTGTTGGATTTTAGTTTAGCAGGATGTGATTTGAAAAAATCTTTGGTTGTAGTATAACGATGAATGAGCTCTTTGCCTTTTCCTAATCTTTCCATTATCATCAAAAGGCGCCTGACTACTGTAATGTAAAATTCTGTTTTGCTTTTCAGCAAAGCAGGATTCTGCTCCATCAGGCGAACAACATTCTTATAAAGCTGATAACTTTTTTTCCAGTTGTTCAACATGAAATTCACACCGCCTGAAATATCATAAAACAGCAGTGTGGCAGGAAAAGAAAGGGCTTTGTTTTTATTTTTCAGCAGCGGGTCTTTTAATAATTTTTTTAACACCAAACGTTTTTCTTCCGATACAGGCAATTGAGTTAATGCAGCGCTGCTTACTTGTATATTCAATTTGCCGTAGTCAATCAGGTTTTTCAGTAGTTCTGTGTTCACAGATTCTTTACCATATAACGTAGTCGGATAATCGCGCATTTCCGAAAGATTGGCTTCCGCAAGCGTTATATCGCGTTTCAGCATTAATACTATCCCCATAGAGTCATAACAATAATTTTCAGCGGCAAGTTTTTCCGCTTTTGCCAATATTTTTTTTGCCGTTCTGAACAATCGTTTGCTTGACATCAATTCAATCCGGTGTATATAACTTCTCAAAACCGCGTTCACAGAATCTGCAGAATGATACTGTTCAAGAAATTTAAGAATAGCTTCACTCAGGCGACTTTTGATGTGTTTTAAATTTTTTATCCGTGATTTATCTTTTAATTTTGATTTCACTTTTTCTTCATCATAATAACCTTCTTGTGAATTGATGATATCAAAAAGATTCAGATAACCGTAGTTTGCATTACCATGTTTTGAAAAGATTTTAAAATGAGTTTTCTCTCTGGAATCAAGAGATTTAATTAACCTGAACAGGTCATCTGAAGATGTCTTCATATAAAAATAGTATCTCTGAAAAAGTTTTAAAAAACAATACTAAATTTTGACAAATGTAATGAAGTAACAGATATCCTGATGGAGTTGACAATAAAATATGTTCTTATCGAGGGCGACTTTTGAATCATTTTAATTTGCCATCGCCACTTTCATTCTATAAATTTGCTCATGAATTCCGTAACAATCCGCCAGTCAAATAAAATATAAAAAATCAATACGCATGAAAAAAGCAGCAGCATGTTTTATCATGGCTTGTATCATCAACTGTTATTCTTACAGTTGTTTTTGCCAATGCAACAATTCTGATTTTGAATCCGGAACCTTTAACGGATGGAACAGAACGAAGGGCTGCGCTCCCAACGTGATTAACCAGCCAAATACGAATTATATCTGCAATGAAGCCATAGGTTGCTGTCCGAATTCATACACTGCACCCAATTCTAATTTAGTTTCCGGTTTTCAAACTAATCCTGTGCGCTTTGCACTTGTATCTGGTGCAGGCAGCGATCCCTGTATATCTGCCATTCCTGTTGTGGCACCGGGTGGCGGAAATTATTCTGTTCGTCTTGGGAATCTGGATAACGGAAACATCTTTAGCGGAGAGAAGAACGCAAACGGTGAGGCAGAACAAATATCAAATACGTTCTCGGTTACCTCTTCAAATGCATTGTTTACATTTATGTATGCTGTGATTATTGAAGACCCTCAGCATACCATTGCTGACCAGCCCTATTTTGAAGCGGCAATTTTTGGCCCGGGTGGGCTTACTGATACCGTTCCGTGTTCATATTATTATGTAGTGGCAGGGCAGGGGACAAGTGTTGGGTTTTCGCAGGCAGCCCTCCCTTGCAATCAATCTCTGACCTCTCCATACTACAAGAACTGGACAAATGTTTCGGTGGATCTTTCTCCCTACATTGGACAAAGCGTAACTGTTCGCTTTACAGTTGCTGATTGCGCACAGGGCGCTCATTTTTGTTACGCGTATATTGATTGCATGTGCGCTCCTGCAACTCCGGTTGCTCCTGTAACAGTGAATACCTGCCAGGGAACATCAACGACTTTGACAGCTGCTTCAGGGTATGTTTCCTATTTCTGGATGCCAACCGGACAAACCACTCAAAGCATTTCCACTTCAGTTGCCGGAAGCAACACAGTTACTATGACCTTAGCTGGCGGATGCACTTCTCAGGAAATTTTTAATGTAACCGTTGATTCAATTCCTCAGGCATCCTTCACAATAAACGGTGGTGGCTGCGCAAGTTCTACCGTTACATTTACAAACACATCCACTTCTTCTTCAGGCAATAATATAACAAACTGGTATTGGAATTTTGGAGATGGAAATACTTCCACTCTTCAGAATCCACCACCGCACACCTATTCTCAGGGTTCTTATACGGTAACGCTAATAGTAACCACATCAGGTGGATGTATGGATACTTTAAAACTTCCGGTAAATGGTTTCAATAATCCTATAGCAAATTTTTCTGATTCGCTGAAAGGATGCGCTCCTGTTTGCGCTTCGTTCAATGATTTGTCTAATGCTGTGAGCGGAACAATTGTTTCATGGCAATGGGGTTTTCAGGGCGGCACGCCTTCCTCCTCAATAGCCCAGAATCCGTATGTCTGTTACAATACTCCCGGTGATTACAATGTTTATTTAATCATTACAACAAATCTTGGCTGCAAAGATACCTTGTCCGTCAACCAATATGTTCATGTCTATTCCACACCCAATGCAGATTTTTGTGTTTCGCCTGCTACAGCAAGCATAGACAATCCTGTTTTCTCATTCTGTAATTTATGGTCTTCTGATGTATCGCAATGGTTTTGGAATTTTGGCGATGGTTCTCCGCTCGACAGTTTATCACTCACTCCCGTTCATTCTTATTCTTCAACCGTAACAGGCAATGAAGATTACTCATACAACGTATGTATAAATGTTGAAAACCAGTATGGATGTTGGGATACCGCATGCCGCAGGATAGAAATTCTGCCGGAGTTTACTTTTTATATTCCCAATAGTTTTACTCCCAACGGTGATTGGAATAATGAATTCTTCTTTGGAAAAGGAAGAGGGATTAAAGATTACAACATCTGGTTATTTGACCGATGGGGAAATATGATTTGGGATTGTCATTATTCCGGGAACAATACGCAATGGGATTCAAGTCCTGCTGATGGAATGCCTTCCGCCTGCAAGTGGGATGGAAAAGTGGCAAAAGGCAAAGCTGATTTGAACGGACATAGCGGAGAACTCGCACAGGAAGATGTGTACGTATGGAAAGTCAATCTTACAGATATTTCAAATAAGCAGCACAATTACGTAGGGCATGTGAGTGCGGTGAAATAAAAATCATATCAGGAACTGTGATGCACTGAGCAGAAACGGAGGATAAAAAGTAATAAACACCATTTCGCTTTAATGCAGAAAATCTTTAACATTGTACAATCTTTTCTTCCGGTTTAATTTTCTCAAAACAAAATTCAAAACAAAATGAAAAAACAAATCATCATTCTCATAGCAGGAATTCTTTTTGCGCCTGCACTCCTGAAAGTCCTTCCCTTCGGGAAGGATTTTGGATGGGCTTCTTGTTCTGCCCAGAACATCGGCATCAACACCGATGGCTCTTCTGCTGAAACAGGAGTGATGCTTCATGTAAAAGGAACTAATCTCATTACCGCTCCAGCGTTGCAAAATATTTTTCAGGTTACTTCTTATGATGCAAGCGCTGCTGCGCTTAAACTGCGATTGGGGTTGTACGGTAATGCTACTGCAACTTCCCGTTACGGACTCATTGATGTTTGGGATGCAACTGCGGGCGCTTATCGTTCTCTTTGTTTGCAGCCATCGGGTGGAAATGTCGGCATCGGAACAACAAGCCCAAGTGCTATTACCTTATTGCATGTTTTAGCCACCACCGAAAAAAATATAATAAACGAGCGGGTCACAAATCTGCAAGCCGACCTCGGTGGAATTATTATTAACCGCAGGGCAAGAGGAACTATTGGCGCTCTCACTACCATCCTTAACGGTGACGAACTTGGCAAATACATGTTTTCAGGTTATGATGGTTCGAATTATATTATTACAGCACAGATAGACGCAGTAGCAAACGGAACCATTGCAGCAGGTTCAATTCCTACAGACATTACATTCTCAACCGGGACTGCGGATATGGCATATGTAGAAAGAATGCGCATTACCTCTTCAGGTAATGTAGGCATTCGCACTATTCCAATTTATCCTCTTGATGTTTTGGCGACTGTTACATCGGCAAGCTGGAATGCGCGGTTAGGAAGATTTTTCGGTACATTGAATGGTTCCGGAGATGGAGCAGGAGGGCTGGAATCGCAGCCAACTTTTTCTCCTTCCGCAAGTGTTGGAGTTGTGTATGGAATTGCAGGAGTAGCCAACGCTAATCCGGGAGCAGGAATAAATATTGCCAATGTAAATTGCGGACATTTCAGATTTGATTCTCAGGCAGGAAGCGCTGGAACTGTTACCAATGCCAGCGGAGTGATGGTTGCTCTTCCAGGATTGTCTGGAATAAAACCTTCCAACATTTATGGACTGAACGTGCAAAATCTGGGAGCTGCCGGAATCACAAATTCATACGGATTATTTATTCAGACACAATCTGGCGCCACAAATAATTATGCAGGAATATTCCAGGGAGGCAATGTGGGTATCGGCACCATAACACCGGCAGCATCATTAGAAGTGGATGGTTCATCTGGCTCCACCGTAAAAATTGTTGATGGCAATCAGGCGGTAAACAAAGTGCTTACTTCCGATGCCACCGGACAAGGAAGCTGGCAATCACTCAGCAGCATTGGTGGCAGTTGTTTTCCCAATTGGCAATTATACCTTACATCCGGAACAAGCGGAATGTTAGGAGCAGGAGCTCCAACTACTTTTACCGTACCCGCAGGTGTTACTTTAATTAAAATAGCTGTTTGGGGAGGTGGCGCTTATGGTACAACTTCTGGCGCTAATACCGGTGGCGCGGGAGGAGGAGGAGGAGGATATGCGGAAGGAACTTATGTGGTGGTTCCTGCAACTGTTTACCAGATAACAGTAGGCACAGGAGGTATTAATGCTACAAGCACTGCTGCCACAGGTTCTTGTTTTTCTACCGGAGCTGCCTGCACTGGAACGATACTAATACAAGCTACAGGCGGAAACCTCCTCACAGGAGGAATGGGCAGCGGAGGTTATTTGAACACCACCCTCGGTTCTGGAGGAACAGCCGGGCTTGCTACTGCTACTGCTGCAAGTTATAACGGAGGAAATGGAAGTGGAGGCGGAGGTGCAGGGGGCAGCGGGAGAATGACAGTTGCTGGACCTTCATATTATGGAGGTGGTGGTGGCGGTGGAGGCATTGGCGGTGGCGATGGAGGGCAAGGAGGAATTATTACTGTCTATAACGCTCTTGCAAATACAGGCGCTGGCGGTGGCGGTGCAGGTGGCGGTTCATGGAACGGTGCCAATGGCGCAGACGGAAAAATAATTGTGACATGGTAAAGTAAATTATCATGAGAATTATTTCTCTTTCCGGATTTATTTTTCTTCTTTTCATTTCATGTATTGTACATTCTCAAAACTGGCAGACAAAACCTTTTGAGCAAAAAGTATTTATTGAAAACAAAGGTCAGTTTGATGGAATGAACAATCTGAAGAACAGCCACATTAAATATGCTGTTGTGAATGAAGGAGTAGCGATATATTTTACGAATACAGGATTGACTTACCGCCATGATGAATATGAAAAACAGAATGAAGGAGAAGAAGAAGCTGCGAAATTGATTTCTCACTTCGTTCAGATGGAGTGGGAGGGAGCCAATCCGGATGCGGAAATTATTTCTGAAGATGCCGCGTCCTGTTATTTCACTTATCCAACTATCAAAGCATCTGCCGTAAAGAAAATTATTTATAAAAATATTTATCCGAATATTGATGTAGAATATTTTTTCCCTGAAGGTAAAACTGGAATAAAATATTCCCTCATACTACATTCCGGAGCAAATGCCTCTCTTATTAAGATGAAGTATTCCGATGTAAAAGGATTGGCAACGGATATAGATGGAAATGTCAGGATTGAAACTTCTTTCGGAAATTTTATTGACCACGCACCAGAAGCTTTTTATGAAAACAATCATCAAACTGTCTCTGCTGCGTTTTCTATTAGTAATAATGTTGTTTCCTTCTCCTTCCCGAATGGGGAAGGTCGTGATGGGGCTTCAATTATCATTGACCCATGGACTACCAACCCCAGTTTTCCCGGATATAATTCCGCTTATGATATTGATTATGATTATGCAGGTAACGTGTATGTGTATGGTGGGCAGGGTTCCCCTTCCAATCCTTTACAGGAAATAAAATTCAACAGCGCGGGTGCTATTCAATGGGTTTACAGCGCAACACCTATGTGGCTCTATGGTGATTTTGCAGTGGATGCAAACAGCGGAAGCAGTTACATTGGAGAAGGATATAATTTTAATCTTAATAACAATGTGCCTGCCCAGATGATAAAAGTAAATTCAGTGGGTTCGCAAATTATTTTATATCCGGGCAATCCAAATATGAAAGAGATTTGGCGGATTGCTTATAACAGTTGCACAAAGCAGGGAGTAATTGGCGGTTCAGGATGGAATACTTCTTATGAAGCCGCGATTTTAGATACAACTCTTACCAGCATGAACCCGGTAAATGTTCTGTCTCCTGCGGGATTGGATGATGTAGATAATCTTGCACTCGATAATTCCGGAAATTGTTTCATGGGTTTTTCGAAGAGCGGTTCCATGGCAAATAACACGTTGGTTAAAACTTCGGCAAGCGCATTATTTCCTGTTACTTACAATGTGCCGAGTAATTTTCAGATGAATGAAATCAGCGGAATAAATTATGTGAACGGAACTACAGGAACAAATGGAATGAACGGCATTGCTGTTAACGGAAATTATTTATACACCTATAACAGTTCCAAAATAAAAAGGTATAACAAAAATACAGGAGCGCCTATTGACAGCGCGGTGATAACACCACCTGTTTATTGCTGCTTTCCTTCGTATGACCGCCTTGTAATTTCATGGGGAGGAATTGCAGTGGATGAATGCGATAATATTTTCATCGGCTCTCACGATACTATTTTTCAGATCGACACTAACTATAATAAAATTACTTTCATTCCTGCAAACGGAGATGTGTACGATTTAAAATTAGGTCCCGGAAATTTGCTTTATGCCTGCGGAAAAAATTTCGTTTCATCTTTTCCAAGCGGTGTAAGCTGCAACTCATTGAACGTATCTGTTTCCGCCAGCGGATCCTGTGCTGCAAGTTCTGCCACTGTTACAGTAACTGGAGGAAGCGCACCTTATACTTATTCGTGGAGTCCGGGCGGACAAACTACGGCAATAGCCACAGGTTTATCTTCGGGTACTTACACGGTTACTGTCAGTGATGCTTCTTCTGTCTGCATTTCTGGTGGAAATGTTCAAACCGCAACCGTCACTATAACATCCGGTGCGCTTACTGTGAGCGTAACATCAACTCCTGCTGCTTGTCTTAGCAGCAATGGAACAGCTACTGTTACTCCAACAGGAGGAACATCGCCTTATACGTATTCATGGTCGCCATCCGGTGGAACAAATGCAATTGCAACAGGACTTAGTGCAGGTGCATACACTGTGACTGTAACTGATGCAAGCGGATGTTCGGGAACATCAACAGTAACAATTAATTCATCTGGCGGACCAATTATTTCACTTTCTAATCAGACAAACATTTTATGTAATGGCGGAAATAACGGAAGTGCATCTGTCACTGCCAGCGGAGGAACATCACCTTATATTTTTTCATGGTCACCATCCGGAGGAACAACTTCTGCTGCAACAGGATTAAGCGCGGGAAATTATACTGCCACTGTTACTGATGCAAATGGATGTACAAACACTCAAACAGTTATTATTACACAGCCCACGGCTTTAACTTCCAATATAACATCAACAACCACTGCGTGTGCGGGCAATAATGGAAGTGCAACAGTATTTGCGGGTGGAGGAATATCGCCTTATACGTATGCATGGTCTCCGTCTGGAGGAAACAGTTCAACTGCAACAGGGCTTGGCGCAGGAAATTATACTGCTGCAATCACCGATGCAAACGGATGTACAAATACAGCAACTGTAACCGTAACTTCCACAGGAGGTCCCACTGCTAATGTAAGTGTAAACGTAACTATCACATCAGGAAGTTCAACAACGCTTACAGCAACCGGAGGCGGAACTTACACTTGGAGCAACGGAGCAAACAGTTCAGCAATTACTGTTAATCCTGCTGTAACAACTATATATTGCGTTACGGTTACCGATGCAAACAATTGTTCAGATACGGCTTGCGTTACGGTTACAGTGATGGTTGAACCGCTTAACTGCGGCTATGCCGATGACCAGTTGTTTGTACCCGATGCATTTTCTCCCAATGGCGATACCAAGAATGATAGGATGGAAGTTTATTATCCGAATTCAGGATGCATAAAAGAATTCATGCTCATCATTTACAACCGCTGGGGAGAAAAAGTGTTTGAAGCCGACAACATCACTGTTCTTTGGGATGGAACATACAAAGGCAAGCAGATGAACACAGCCGTGTTTGTGTATTACATGAAAGTAACTTTCATCACAGGCAATGAAACGGTGAGGAAGGGAAATGTGAGCTTGATTAGATAAAAGTTTCTGATTCTAGTAAACCCTTCAAGCACGAAAACATATTTCATCCGAATGCATTTTCAAAAAATTCGGGATAAGTGTTCGTACTGTTTACAGTCCAGTTACTAGATTTTGCAGACAGATTTGTGAATAAAAAAAATAATTTGCATCACAATAATATATATATTTATTCGCTCATTTTTAATGAAATACAAATCACACAATACTATTTTCCCATGAAGAATAAATTTTTACTCCTTCTCGCAGTACTCTTCACAAATTTTCTTTCCGCACAAACAATTACTGTCGTTTCTCCCAATGGCGCAGAAAACTGGACAAGTTGTTCTGTTCGTACAATTACATGGACGCAATCCGGTACATCGGGTTTTTTCAATGTAGAATATTCCACCAACAACGGAACGTCATGGTCTTCGCTTGCTACAAACTACAGCGGCTTATCGTTTTCATGGACTCTTTCAAACCTCAATACTTCACAGGCATTGGTTAGAGTGTATGATTACAATAACAACCTTATCACTGACCAAAGCAATGCAGTTTTTACTATTACCCCAGCATTGACTGTAACAGCGCCTAATGGGGGAGAAAGTTGGCAGGTAGGAGCAGGAACTAAAAACATCACATGGGATGGATTCGGAACAAGTAATTCTTTTCTTCTTGAATATTCTATTAATGGTGGAAGTACATACACAACCATTACAAGCGCCACGTTCACACCGGTGGGCAATGCCTATACTTATGTATGGACGATTCCAAATAATCCGTCTGTTTCTTGTCTGGTTCGGATTACCGATAACGGTTCACCATCTTGTAAAACAGATGCGAGCGATAATCTTTTTACAATTGCGCCTCCAACTCCCATCATCACTGTTACAGCGCCTAATGGCGGAAACACGCTTTACATCGCACAAAACTTCAACATCACATGGACATCGGCTTATCTGAGTGGAAGTTTTGTAAAAATTGAATACTCTTCTGACAATGGATCCACTTGGACAACAGTTATCAATTCTACAAACAACAGCGGCTCCTATTTATGGACGAATATTCCGAATGCACCAAGCAGCGTATGTTTAGTGAAAATTTCTGATGCAG
This sequence comes from Bacteroidota bacterium, assembly GCA_016213405.1. Classification (NCBI taxonomy): domain Bacteria; kingdom Pseudomonadati; phylum Bacteroidota; species Bacteroidota bacterium. Next base: position 759 of record JACRAM010000049.1, on the reverse strand, counting down.
GGTTTCCTGCTACCTATGATGTGAGCAATGCAGTATTTACTATTGCGATTGGAACTATCACAGTCACTTCTCCCAATGGCGCAGAAAACTGGACGGGTTGTTCTGTGCGTTCAATTACCTGGTCGCAGACAGGCACATCCGGTTTTTTCAATGTAGAATATTCCACCAACAACGGAGTATCATGGTCTTCGCTTGCCACCAATTACAGCGGATCTTCCTTTTCATGGACAGTGCCAAACATCAGCACTACTCAGGCATTGGTAAGAGTAACTGATTACAATAACAATGCTATTACAGATAACAGCAATGCTGTCTTTACGATTACTTCCGCTGTGATTGTAACGGCTCCCAATGGAGGAGAAACCTGGCAGGGCGGAACAACTCATCTGATTACATGGACACAGGGTACGGTTGCTTCCAATTGGTGGACGATACGATATTCGCTTGATGCGGGAACCACATGGACAAACATTATAAATAATGTTAATATTACTACTGGGCAATACAACTGGCTTGTTCCTAATACTCCTTCCACGCAATGCCTCATACAAGTTTATGATTATAATAATTCATCGTGTGTAACAGATAAGAGTGATAATTTATTTACCATAACTCTTGCCACGCCCGTCATCACGGTAACGACACCCAACGGTGGCAACACGTTTTATGTAGCGGGCAATTACAGCATCAACTGGACGTACCAGTATGTAGTAGGAAGTTTTGTAACGATAGAATATTCCATCAACAACGGAGCAACGT
>JACRAM010000048.1 GCA_016213405.1 Bacteroidota bacterium | reverse complement strand
GCGGTCGAGGAAGTAAAAAGACGATTGAGAATTATATTCGTAATCAAGGTCGTCATAATGATGTCAAGCAGTTGAAACTTTTTGAATTGTGAAAAATAAAATAATAACGCCCTGCGCTCTTGGCGCAGGGTTCTTTACAAACAAATTGGAATATCAGTTATCAACCAATGTGCTTTTAAAGTTATCCTTTTCAGCGATTTATGTTTTTAACATTTATTATGTCTTGACTTTTGAAAACTCTGATGTATATTTGTCCTTTGAAACAAAAAACATACTGCCATGTTTGAAATGTCAAAAATGATTCTCCAGCGTGTAAGTTTCGACAAGAAACTTTTCAAGAAAGAACTTCTCAAAGCGCTGAAGTGGCTCCAGCCAAAGGAAAAAACTTTGCTCTATGTTTGGTGCTTAGCTAACTTTGGGATGTACAGAGATGTAATTCTTGAGGTGTTTCGCCACACTGTTACTAAGGCGTAGGAGCCCACCTCCAACTCCTCCCCAAGGGAGGAGAGAAGAATCCCATTACCTTTTTTGCAAGACAAGTTTGTTCAGAGGAAAAGGCTATGTATTTGAAGTCCTCTCCTTGGGAGAGGATTTAGGAGAGGCTGTCAGGAAATCTAAATTCCTTTTTATTCCTTTGAACTTTGGGCGATGAAGAGGCGAATCAGCAAAAATTTTGTTAAACGTTTCTTCAGAAATTTCTTCCCAATCCTTTTTTGTGAAGTTGAGAATTTCAGGCTTGGGTTTGAAGTGCGGTTCCTTGTGTGGTGTAGAGAATGAATTCCACGGACAAACATCCTGGCAGATGTCGCAGCCAAACATCCAGTCGTTGAACTTTTCTTTCATTTCGTTCGGAATATTTTCTTTCAGTTCAATGGTGAAATAGGAAATGCATTTGCTTCCATCCACCACATAAGGTTCGGAGATGGCGTCAGTGGGACAAGCGTCAATGCATTTGGTGCAGGTTCCGCAGTAGTCTGGAATTTCTCCATCGTATTCTAAATCCAAATCCACAATGAGTTCAGCGATGAAAAAAAAGGAGCCGTTGTTTTTCGTGATGAGGTTTGAATTTTTTCCAATCCAGCCGAGTCCGGATTTTTTTGCCCACACTTTATCCATCACAGGGGCGGAATCCACAAATGCTTTTGCGTTCACCCCGTTAAATTCGGTTTCACCGAAAGATTTCACGGGGTGAACATCGCCAATATTTTTCCTGATGAATTCAATCAGCTGAAATAGTTTTTCTTTGATGACGAAGTGATAATCTTTTCCGTAGGCGTATTTGGAAATTTTTGCCTCACCCGCCTCACCCCTCGGTCCCCTCTCCTTAAGGAGAGGGGAAGGGAAGTAATTCAGCAGAAGAGAAATAACTGATTTAGCCCCCGGCACGAGCACACGCGGATCAAGGCGCATGTCAAAATGATTTTCCATGTAACTCATCTTGCCTTGCTTTTCTTTTTTAAGCCATTTTTCCAAGCGTGGAGCTTCTTCTTCTAAAAAATCTGCTTTTGAAATTCCGCAGAAGTCAAAGCCGAGGCGTTTGGATTCTTGCTTGATGAGAGAAGTATTTCGTGAAAAGTTCAAGGACTAAAATAAATTTCCTGTCTTTGCATTCGGAGTTTTTCCGAGATGCTTGTAGGCAAGTTCGGTTGCTTCGCGCCCGCGGGGAGTGCGTTTGAGATAACCTTCCTGAATTAAAAACGGCTCGTACACTTCTTCAATGGTGCCGGATTCTTCTCCAACGGCAGTGGCAATCGTAGTAATTCCAACAGGGCCGCCCTGAAATTTTTCAATGATGGTGCTGAGAATTTTATTATCCATTTCATCGAGCCCGTACTTGTCCACATTGAGCGCGTTGAGTGCGTAATCGGCAATCTTGAGATCAATTTTTCCATCGCCTTTTATTTGTGCGAAGTCGCGCACGCGCCTGAGCAATGCGTTTGCAATTCTCGGTGTGCCGCGGCTTCTGCGGGAAATTTCTTCTGACGCTTTATCATCAATGCCGATGTTGAGAAGATTTGCCGAGCGCAGAATTATTTTTTTGATGAGCGCTGAATCGTAATAATCCAAACGCAGATTAATGCTGAAGCGTGAGCGAAGCGGTGAGGTGAGTAAGCCCGCGCGAGTTGTTGCTCCAACTAATGTGAATGGATTTAATTTTATCTGAACGCTTCTTGCGTTGGGTCCGCTGTCGAGCATAATATCAATGCGGTAATCCTCCATAGCGGAATACAAATATTCTTCCACCGTTGTGTTGAGGCGGTGAATTTCGTCTATGAATAAAACATCGTTGGGTTCCAAGTTGGTGAGGAGTCCTGCAAGGTCGCCCGGTTTTTCGAGCACTGGACCAGAAGTGACGCGCACCTGAACTCCCAGTTCATTTGCAATTATATATGACAAAGTTGTTTTTCCTAATCCTGGAGGACCATGAAGCAAAACATGGTCAAGCGATTCGCTTCGTTGTTTTGCCGCTTTGACAAATATTTTCAGGTTCTCAACTACTTTTTCCTGTCCTGTAAAATCATCAAACCCCGCTGGGCGAAGTGTCTTTTCAATTTCCTTTTCTACTGCGGAAAGATTTTCGTCAGATGGATTTAAATTCGGATTCATCGGAAACAAAGGTACATATTGAATTAAAACAAATCCTAACTAACATCGTTATGTGAATAAGTCAGATGTTTCTGCTTGATTCAAAGAATGGTTCAAAGTAATTTTGGAAGAATAACTAATAAGGTATCAATATGCTTAATTCAATCCTCCTCCAAATAGTAACTGCTCCAACAGATTCAGCAAGTGCTGCTGTAAACACAGTTGTGAACGCAATGCCTGCTCTCACTCAGCCGAAAGAAGACACTCTTTCACTTTTTGAACTGCTGATGAAAGGCGGGCCGATGATGATCCCCATCGCGATTCTTTTTCTGCTTTCGATTTATATTTTCATAGAACGCTTTCTGGCTGTTTCGCGTACTCCAAAAGCAGATTCAAATTTCATCAACAACATCAAAGACATGCTCGCAAGCGGAAACGTAGACGCGGCAAAAACTTTGTGCATGCACACCAAAGGCCCACAGGCGGCAATGGTGGCAAAAGGAATTTATCGCATTGGCAAACCCATTAAAGAAATTGATGAGGCGATGCAAGGTGTAGGACAGCAGGAGCTTTACCGAATGGAAAAAAACACTTCCATTCTCAGTATTGTCGGAAAAGTTGCGCCCATGATCGGATTCATCGGAACCATTATAGGAGTAATTTATATTTTTTATGAAATCTCTTTATCGAAAACAGTGGAGATAGATGTAATCTCGAAAGGACTTTATCAAAAGATGGTGAGCAGCGGCTCTGGACTGACGGTCGGAATCTTAGCTTTCATATTTTATTACATCATTCAGATGATGGTGGATAAACGCGTGAATACAATGGAAAAAACTTCGGCAGAGTTTCTCGACATTTTACAGGAACCGAATAAATAATAGTTGTCATTCCGAACGGAGTGAGGAATCTCACAATGTTGAGCAGAAAGCAAAAAAGAGATTTCTCGCTTCGCTCGAAATGACAGAAAGAATAATCAAAATGAAAATAAGAAGGAGACACAGAGAAGGAACGGAGGTGAGCACGGACTCGCTCAACGACATCATGTTTTTCCTTCTGATATTTTTTCTCATCGTGTCAACGCTCGCGAATCCCAGCGTGATAAAAATAAACCTTCCGAACTCAAAAGCCAATCAAACGATTGAAACGAAACCCATCGCGCTGGTGGTGACAAAAGATTTGCAATACTATTTGAACAACAAGCAAGTGGATGTGATGAATCTTGAAAGCGAACTGGTTGCGGCTATCAGCCTGATGAAAGAACCTACCGTAATTCTGAAAGTGGATAACGGACTCACCGTTCAGGATTTGGTGAACGTAATGCAGATAGGAGCGAAACTGAAAGTGAAAATGGTTCTCGGAACAAAACCGCCTAACGCTGGCTGATATGGAAATCCGGATGTTCATACATCTATAATTCATGGAAGCAACATTTGACAGAAATAACAGATTGATTGCGATGGGAATCACCACCCTCTTCGCAATACTTTTATTTTTGATTTTTCTTTTCATAAAATTCATCACACCCATTCCTCCGTTTGATTTAAGTCCGATGGGTGGACTCGAAGTAAATTATGGTTTGGATGAATCGGGAATGGGAGATAATAATTCCATGCAGCCAGTTTCACAAGACCAGAAAAAAGATAATGCAAGCCAGACGGAAAACAATTCTTCTTCCGAAATGCTTTCAAGTGATGAAGCAAGTAATGTGGTGGCTCCTGTTGTGAAAAATAAAAAACTGGATGTAAAAGAAACCCCTCCGCAACCTGACCAGAATTTGTTGAACGCGCTGAATAAAGTTCATAGCAACACAGGTTCGAACACAGGAGACGGAAACACCAATACTCCCGGCAATCAAGGTGATCCGAACGGCTCGCTCAATTCAAATGTGTACAGTGAATTTAAAGGCCCCGGAGCAGGTGGAAAATTAAAAGGATTCGGAAGAAAAATGATTGGCGATGTCGCCATCTATGACGATTCTCAGGAAACAGGAATAGTTGCCGTAGAAATTCTTGTGGACAAATACGGAAAGATTATAAAAGCAGAATCAGTTTTGATTGGTTCCACAACCACCAGTTCTCTCCTATGGAAAAAAGCGAAAGATGGTTTGCTGAATAAAGTTCTCTTCAATCAAAGTCCGACAGGCGAGGAGGCGAGAGGAACGATCTACATTAATTTTACAGTGAGATAAGAGCCCATCCCCAACCCTTCCCCAAGGGAAGGGAGAAAAATAATACTTAAAAATATTTTTTGGTTTGCTCTCTCCCCTTCGGGGAGAGGTGGAGTGGGGCTTCTTACTTCTTCAAATCCTTCACATTCAGCTGCAAATACGTTTTTCCATCCCATTGCTGTTCGTTGATGTGATAGCAGACGTTGAAGGAATTTTTTTTCGCCACAAATTCATACTGCTCCCCTAATCCAAATCCAATCGCGGGAAATTTTATCGTTTCTCCTTTTTGTATCAAATCCATTTTCAAATGGTTTGAGCCGACAATGTTCGCATAACCTTTATCTGAAACATTTTCAGTTAAAAAAATCGGATTCATATTCACGGGACCGAATGGAGCGAATTGTTTTATGATGTTGAAGAAAGAAGGAGTGATGTCGCTAAAATTTAACTTTGAGTCAATTTCTATTTCAGGAATAAGCATTTCATCGGTAATTGTAGAAGAGACGACTTCTTCAAATTTTTTCTTGAACGCTTCTACATTTTCAGGTTTTAGTGTGAGCCCTGCTGCAAATTTATGACCGCCAAATTGTTCCAGTAAGTCGCTGCAAGCACTGAGCGCTTCGTACAAATCATAATCTTTCACCGAGCGCGCAGAGCCCGAAACAATTCCGTTTGACTGTGTGAGCATAACTGTCGGGCGATAATATGTTTCCGTCAATCGTGAAGCAACAATTCCAATCACGCCCTTGTGCCAGTTCGGATCAAACAGTACAGTAGATTTTCTCTGCTTAAGCGTAGGACTTTCGGAAATCATCGCCAGCGCCTGCTGCGTAGTGTAAATGTCAAGATCTCTGCGGTCAGAATTATTTTTGTTCAGATAATTTCCTGATTCAATTGCAATTTCTGCAGATGGAGCAATTAAAAGCTCAACCGCTTTTTTTCCACTCTCCATTCTTCCGGCAGCATTTATCCGCGGACCAATTACAAAAACAATATCCGTAATTGTAAGTTCCTTTTTCATGTTCGTCAGTTCAAGCATGGCTCGAATACCTTCGCGGGGAGAACTATTCAGACGTTTCAATCCGTAGTAAGCAAGAATTCTGTTTTCCCCGGTGATGGGAACAATGTCTGCCGAAATGCTGATGACAACCAAATCCAAATACGATTCAAGATTTTCAATTGCAATATTATTTTTCTGGGCGAATGCCTGCACAAGTTTAAAGCCAATCCCGCAGCCGGAAAGTTCTTTGTAAGGATAATTGCAGTCTTTTCTTTTCGGGTCTAGAACGGCAACTGCGTTTGGAATTGTTTCTCCAGGCAAGTGATGGTCGCAAATAATAAAATCAATTCCCTTTTCATTCGCATAAGCAACTTTATCAACTGCTTTTATCCCGCAGTCAAGAGCGATGATGAGTGAAAAATTATTTTCCTTTGCGAAATCAATTCCTGCTGTGGAAATTCCATATCCTTCTTTATACCTGTCGGGAATATAATAGTCAAGATTGTTGTAAAGAGTTTTCAGGAAAGAATAAACCAGTGCAACAGAAGTTGTTCCATCTACATCATAGTCTCCGTAAATCAGAATTTTTTCTTCCGATGAAATTGCTTTTTCAATTCTGGCAATTGCTTTGTCCATGCCCTTCATCAAAAATGGATTGTGCAAATGCTCTAATTGCGGACGGAAAAATAATTTTGCTTCGTCATACGTAGTAACCTCTCTCTGATAAAGAAGATTAGCAACGACAGGGCTTACCTTCACCTCTTTTACAAGGCGCTCGGCAATTTCTGCAGGGACAGATTCTTTTATTTTCCATCGTTTGATCACGGTGCAAATGTAAAAAAGAAAAAATGTAATACTAAAATGGAAGCTGGTGAGGAAATCTTTCCAAATGCAGGTCTTTTATCTGGTCAAAAAGGGCTTGCTTGAGTTCGCTCATATTTTCTTTTGTATGTGCGGATATGAAAACGCTCGGCTCAAACATTTTCGCTATCCAGCTATTCTTTAATTCTTCCAGCGTAATTTCTTTTTTAGGGATTTCATTTTCACCGTCCCAAAGAAATTGTTCTTCGCTTTGAAGAATTCTTTGAACATTGTTGTGGTTTTGCCGTTGTGCGTCAATCTTATTGAAAACAGTGAAAGTCAGTTTATCGCCAACCCCAATTTCCATAAGCGTTTTTTTTACTTCACGAATCTGGTCTTCAAATTTTGGGTGAGAAATATCCACTACGTGAATAAGCACATCCGCTTCGCGCACTTCATCCAAAGTTGATTTAAAACTTTCCACAAGTTGATGAGGAAGTTTTCGAATGAAACCTACCGTATCTGAAAGAAGAAACGGAACTCTGTCAATTACTACTTTTCTAACGGTGGTATCCAGCGTAGCGAATAATTTATTTTCTGCAAACACTTCAGATTTTGCAAGTAGATTCATCAAAGTGGATTTTCCCACATTCGTATAGCCAACCAGCGCCACACGAATCATCTCTCCGCGGTTTCTCCGCTGCGTTGTCATCTGCCTGTCAATGTCCACGAGCTTTTCTTTGAGCACATGAATTTTTTTCCGAACGATTCGTCTATCTGTTTCAATTTCTTTTTCTCCCGCTCCTCCTCGTGTTCCTGTTCCTCCGCGCTGACGTTCAAGGTGTGTCCACATCCCCATCAGGCGCGGATAGATGTATTCAAGATGAGCAAGTTCCACCTGTGTTTTCGCGTAAGAAGTTTTCGCGCGCTGTGCAAAGATTTCAAGAATCAACCCCGTGCGGTCAATCACTTTCTTTTCAAAAAGTGTTTCCAAATTTCTTTGTTGTGAAGGAGAAATTTCATCGTCAAAGATCACCATATCAATATTATTTTGCTGAACATATAATTTCACTTCTTCCGCTTTTCCTTTGCCGATGAAAGTAGAGGAATCGGGTTTGCCCAGATTTTGTGTAAATCTTTTTATGGGAGCAATTCCGGCTGTGTGTGCAAGAAAAGCAAGCTCGTCAAGATATTCTGTAATAGTAATCTCGTTCTGCTGACGGTTGATAATGCCAATCAGGATTGCTCTTCTTTGATTCATTTAGCTTTCAGCGTTTGAACATAATCTGCAACCACGCTGATTTTTTTCATTCGTAATGCGCATTATACTCCCGGCATCCATCCTCTGGCAACAGCTGACCATGGCCAGGGAATTGCATAAAAGATAACAAGGAGTGCGAGCAGAAAAAAAATAGCAGCGCGTTTGTATTTTGCTTCATCGGTTTTTCCTTTTTTGGAAAGGGAATAGCCTACAGTGATGAGGGCAATGGCTATTACCATCAAGGCAATATGTTCAACTGACCAGAAACGGAGTTCAGTATTTTTCATCGCTTCTCCCATGTTGACAAACGCAGCTTTCACTTTTGTGCTCATGAAATAAACACCAAGACCAACAAGTAATTGGAGGTGTGCAAAAATGAGCGTGAACAAATTCAGTTTGCGCGTTCTTTCCGTGAATTGTTTTTTGCCAAACCATCCGCTGAAAGATTTCACAATGGCAACCAAAATCAAGATGAGAAGAATGTAGCGGAGTAGCGAGTGTACGTGAAGAAGTCCTGTTAACATAAGATAATTGTTTTGGGGGTTTATGTTCAAAGTTATTAAATATCGGAAAGTCGCCTCACACAATTATTATATTTGCCTTGCTATGTCTTTCGAAAATATTTTCAATAGATTTTCATGGGAAGAAGTGCAGGAAAACATTTACACCAAAACTTCTTCAGATGTTGAAATTGTGTTGAACAAAAATGGAAAACGCACGCTGGAAGATTTCAAAGCGCTGATTTCTCCGGCTGCTTCCGTGTATCTTGAAGAAATGGCAACTCTCAGCCACCGAATTACGCAAAAGCGTTTCGGAAAAACTTTGCAGATGTATGTTCCTCTATATATTTCCAACGAATGCCAGAATATCTGCACATACTGCGGTTTCAGTTTTGATAATAAAATTTTACGCAAGACTTTGAGCGATGAGGAAATTCTGAAAGAAGTTTCTGTCATCAAAACGATGGGTTACGACCATGTCCTTCTTGTGACCGGTGAAGCAAATAAAACTGTCGGTGTTTCTTATCTCGCGAATGCAATTAATCTCATTCGCCCTTTCTTTTCAAATATTTCCATTGAAGTTCAGCCGCTGGAGCAGGATGAATATGAATATCTCAGTTTGCGTGGACTTCATTCCGTTTTTGTTTATCAGGAAACCTATCACAGAGAAAACTATTCGCTTCATCATACCAAAGGAAAGAAATCCAACTTTTCCTATAGATTGGAAACTCCGGAACGTTTAGGTAGGGCTGGAGTACATAAAATGGGATTGGGAATTTTAATCGGACTGGAAGACTGGCGCGCGGATTCTTTTTTCTGCGCTATGCATTTGGATTATCTGGAAAAAAAATTCTGGCAGACGAAATACTCTATTTCATTTCCACGACTTCGACCGCATTCTAACGAACATCCCTCTCCCTTGGGAGAGGGAATGAGGGAGAGGGCAATGAACGACAAAGAACTCGCACAATTAATTTGCGCTTACAGAATTTTTGACGAAGAAGTAGAACTTTCTCTTTCCACTCGCGAAAGCCCGAAGTTCAGAGATAATATCATTAGGCTTGGTATTACGTCTATCAGCGCGGGCTCAAAAACAAATCCCGGGGGATATGCTGTGGAAAAGGAATCGCTGGAGCAGTTTGAAATTCACGATGACAGAACTCCGCAGGAAATTTCTACAATGATTCGCAAACAAGGTTATGAAGCAGTGTGGAAAGACTGGGACAGAACCTATCATGCAGAAAAAATATGAGTGAATATCAAATTCCGATTTTACTTTATCATCGAATTGTAAATGAGAAATCACAAATCGGAAAGCATAAAATTTATGTATGGGAGAAAAGCTTTCGGGAGCAAATGAAATTTCTGAAGGAGAATGGATATGAAACAATTACATTCAATGAGATAGAAAAGGAGTCTTCGGCTAAGAAAATCATTTTAACATTTGATGATGGCTACGAAGATAACTACGCAATTCTTTTTCCCATCCTGAAAGAATTCGGATTTACCTCTGTGATTTATCTCGTAACAAAGCAAACACGAAACGAATGGGCTATCAAAGAAGGCGAGCCGGAATTAAAGATGATGACAAAAGAAATGATCCGAGAGATGAGCGATTACGGAATTGAATTTGGCGGACATACCCGCACACATGCTGACTTGAAGAAAACCCCTAAGGAAAAATTTACAGATGAAATTGCGGGATGTAAAAAAGATATTGAAGAAGTTGTCGGAAAACCAACATTGAGTTTTGCTTATCCGTTTGGCGCTCATAAAGAAGAAACATTACAAGCAGTTCGTGATGCCGGATATAAATATGGAATTACAACTATTTTCGGACCAGCAAAATGGCAAGATGATTTGATGCGAATAAGAAGAATTGAAGTAAGACCAAAAGATGGGTTGTCGCGTTTCAAATTTAAAGCAAGCGGATATTATTTTCAGAAGTCATATTTGCAAAATATTTTTTCATGAAGGTATCAGGATTTACATTCGTGCGCAATGCGGTGAAGTTTGACTATCCTGTAGTAGAAGGAATAAAATCTATTCTGCCGATTTGCGATGAAGTAGTAGTGGCTGTTGGAAATTCAGAAGATGATACGCTCGGTTTGATTAAATCCATCGGCACTCCTAAAATAAAAATCATTGAAACCATTTGGGATAATTCGCAGCGTGAAGGCGGAAGAGTATATGCTATAGAAACAGAAAAAGCATTGCGCGCTTGCAATCCAGAAAGTGATTGGCGTTTCTATATGCAGGCGGATGAAGTTTTTCACGAAAATGATTTACCCCTTATCCATAAAGCGATGCTCAAATGGAAAGAAGATAAACAGGTTGATGGTTTGGTTTTTGACCACATCAATTTTTATTGCACCTATAAGTATTATGCGGATGCACGGCATTGGCAGAAAAAGGAAATTCGTGTGATACGAAACAACCATCAAATACGCAGTTATGGAGATGCCGCTAGTTTCAGAATGGCAAATGGAAGAAAGTTGCATTGCAAATATGTGCCGGCTATGATTTATCATTACGGTTGGGTGCGCGAACCCTACAGCATGCAGCAAAAAAAAATTGAACAAAACTCCTTTCATGCAGAAACGATTGATAAGAATATTTTGCCTGGCGCTGTTTCTTTTGATTATTCCGGAGTTGCAACAGTATCGCTGTTCAGCGGAACACACCCTCAAGAAATGCATGAAAGAATGAAAAGATGCACATGGGATTTGGATATAAATAAAATAAAACGTAATGACAGCATTCGCAGAAGAATCTTAGATTTTATTTATAAAAAAACAGGATGGAACATTGGCGGGCATAAAAATTATAAACTTATATCATAGGTGCAGAGAAAAAAGATAGAACTGTTGCAGAGAGAATTTGGATTTACAATACTGTATAATCGGATAGGAGAAATCGAATCATTCACTCCAACGGTATTTTCAATTCATTAAATTTTTCTTTTACCCGCTTGAATTCTTCCAATGGATTTTTCGATTTCCAGATACTGGAGTAAAACGCAATACCCGAAAATCCAAGTGTCTTTGCTTTTTCAACAGTATCTACAGAAACTCCTCCTCGCGCAATCACATTATATTTTGTTTGTCTGAGCGCAGTCTGCAAGTCATGTTCGGAAAAACCCGCCTGAAAATTTCCTGACAAACTATCGAACACAGGAGAGAGAAAAACATAATCATATTTCGGATTGTGGTCAAGAATATCTTCAATGCTTCTGAAACTTGTCGAAAGAATTAATTTCCTTTTTTTGAATTTGAACCATTGCATTCGTAACCATGTTCTGTATTTTCTTTTTTTATGCGAGCGTGAAATATAAATTCCTTTCAGGTTGAATTTTATAACGAGCTCGTGGTGTGTATGAATGACAATGCGCTCATGATATTTTTCGGGAATTTCAGCTATGAAATTTTTTAATTCACGCGTAGAAAATTTTGTTTTACGCAAATGATAAATAGGCAAGCCCTGCTCAAACATATTCAGCAGATACGCAAGCTCAGAGTCTTTCCGTTCGGAAGGAGAAATTAATATAAGTTTCATTTAATTGCTTCTGCTATTTTTTTTACAAGTGTAATATCCTTTTCAATTGCATTGCCAACCACTACCACATCAGCTCCTGCGTTACAAATCACTTTTGCTTTTTTGGCAGTGTCAATTCCTCCGCCAGCAATTAATGGAACAGAAATATTTTTCTTCACGTTTTGAATCATTGTTTTGCTCAGTGGTCTTTTAGAACCGCTCCCTGCTTCGAGAAAAATAAGCTTCAGTCCCAGCAGTTCACCTGCAATGGCAGTGCTTGCTGCCAGTTCGTTGTTAGAATATTTTATCGGGGATGTCCGGCTGATTTTTTGAGCAGTGTATTTTTTCCCTCCGCTGATGAGAACATACCCTGTTGGAATGATTTCCAGCTTTGATTTTTTAAGTTGGCGTGAAGCGCGAATATGCTCTCCTATAAGGTAATCAGGATTTCTTCCCGAGATAAGCGAAAGCAATAAAATGGCATCAGCTTTTTCTGAAATCTGCTCTCTTCCTCCTGGAAAAATTACAAGAGGAATTTTCGTGAGCTTGCTTACCGAATTTATACACGCATGAAATTTCTCTTTCTTTAACCCGCTTCCTCCGATAAAAATAAAATCAACTTTTGATTTGTTTGCTTCATGAATTACTTCAGAATTATATTTATCGGGGTCAATCAACACAGCGAAAAGTTTTTTCTTTTCCCTTTTAGCTTTAACAATTATATCGTAAATGCTTTTCTTCACTTGTTGCAGTCATTGGTTCGGATAACGAATGGTTGTGAATGGTGCCTTGCTCCATGGCGCGTATTAGCGCCATCTGCGAATAACAGCCAATCCCTATTCGTAAATTCGTAGTAATTCGTTATCTGAACACGCAAAAATACTAAACCTCTTTTATGATGTAAGCCATCATATATTCCTGCCCTTCAGCGGAAATTTTTTCGTAATTCAATTCAAATTTCTTTTTCATGGAGTCGTGAAAAATTTCTGTCCTGACAACTCCTTTTTCTGAATACTCAAACGGTTCGACCAGAAGATTTTCTTTGAATGTCAATTTCTTCTTTCCGTAATATTTGTAGAGTGATTCTTTCACGCACCAGTACAGTGTAAATTTTTCAGCGGTGTTCGCATGTCCGGCCTCGCTCAATTCCTTCTTGCTCATAAACTTCTCTTTTATCTTCAAAACATTCGGCTTGATAAGCTCAATGTCAATTCCTGTTTCCTTATCGTCAATAATTACTGCAAGAAGGTTATGGGAATGGGAAAGAGAAATATGATTATTGGAGTTTTTCAAAAACGGCTTGTTGTGCTTGTCATAAACTATTCGCGTGTTCTTTTCCCCGCTTAATTGCTCGGTAAGAATTCTGGCGACAAGCCATTCTTTTTTTCGGTGTGTATATGAAAATGAATTCAACTGATATAAATCTTTTGCAGAAAATGTTTTCATCTTCAGCAACTCATCCACGGGTTCCGTGATATGCCACAGCCCGAGCTTTCCTTTCTTACCCGCTTCCTTTATATATGATAAACCCACCTTGCAAAACTCATAAAAATCAAGAAAAAGCATCACTTTTTTTCGTCTAAATTTGGGATTAAGTCATTATGCCAATTAAGAAATATTATTACTTTCGGCAACCAACCAAAAAAGAAATTTATATGGCAACAACTACAGCAGTAAAATCACCAAAAGCAAAATCAAACGGAAGCAGCAAAGTGGAAAACGAGATCCACAAGTTCATGGCTAAAGTCAGCGCAAAAGATCCTAACCAGCCCGAGTTTTTACAGGCGGTGATGGAAGTTGCCGAAGCCGTGATTCCATACACCATGGAACACACAAAATATGCCGATGCAAAAATTTTGGAGCGCATTGCAGAACCCGAGCGCCTTATTCAGTTCCGTGTGCCTTGGTTGAATGACAAAGGTCGTTTCCAGGTGAACCGCGGATTCCGTATTCAGATGAACAGTGCCATCGGTCCTTACAAAGGCGGATTGCGTTTCCATCCTTCGGTGAATCTTTCCATCTTAAAGTTTTTGGCATTCGAACAGGTTTTCAAAAATTCTCTCACCACACTTCCTATGGGAGGCGGTAAAGGAGGAAGTGATTTTGACCCCAAAGGAAAATCAGATAACGAAGTGATGAAGTTCACACAATCGTTCATGACTGAACTTTCAAAACACATTGGCGCTGACACGGACGTTCCCGCTGGCGACATCGGAGTGGGAGGGCGCGAGATCGGTTTCATGTTCGGACAATATAAAAGAGTAAGAAACGAATTCACCGGCATACTCACCGGAAAAGGATTAGAGTATGGCGGAAGTTTGATTCGCCCTGAAGCAACAGGTTACGGATGCGTGTATTTCGTTCAGGAAATGCTCGCTACCAAAGGAGATTCTTTCAAAGGAAAACGCGTAGTGGTTTCAGGCTCAGGAAACGTGGCGCAGTATTCCATTGAAAAAGTAAATCAACTCGGTGGAAAAGTAGTTACTGCTTCTGATTCTGAAGGATATATATATGACAAGAACGGAATCAACGCGGAGAAACTCGCCTTCATTATGAATTTGAAAAACGTGAAGCGCGGGCGCATAAAAGAATATGTGAAAGAATTCAAGTCAGCAGAGTTTCATGCAGGCAAAACTCCTTGGGGAGTCAAGTGCGATGTGGCGCTTCCATCCGCAACACAGAACGAACTCAACGGAACAGATGCAGAAATGCTGGTGAAGAACGGCTGCATGGCAGTGGGCGAAGGCGCAAACATGCCAAGCACACCCGAAGCAGTAACTGTTTTCCAGACTCATAAGGTTATGTTCGCGCCCGGCAAGGCATCCAATGCGGGCGGTGTGGCAACATCAGGATTGGAAATGAGCCAAAACTCTCTGCGTTTGTCATGGACACGCGAAGAAGTTGACCAGCGCTTGCACGGCATCATGAAAAGCATCCACGCCACTTGCGTGAAGTACGGCAAAGAAGGCGACCACGTGAACTACGTGAAAGGCGCCAACATTGGCGGCTTCGTAAAAGTTGCCGATGCAATGCTTGCGCAAGGAATGGTGTAATTGTCATTCTGAGCAAAGCGAAGAATCTAAATCCCTCAGTCCGTTTGGATTGGGGGATTTTTTATTTGGGCGTTTCCCCCGCACATAATTTATGTGCGGGGGATTTTCACTGCAATCGCTAACGCAAACAGCGTTTTTTATTTGCCCCGTAGGGGCAAACATATTAATAGCCCCCGATGAAATCGGGGGTAAAAAGAATCCCACACAACAACATTCCCTCCTCCTTGGGGGAGGGCTTCCCTCTTTGCTTTTGCAGAGCGGGATTTTTTTTTTTGGTCTAACGGGACTAATTCCTTATGCGAAACTCACGTTATTAATGTAATTCCGGGTGTACGACAAAAATCCGCTTTATAAAAATAAATCTTTCGTGGGCTTTCGTGTTTTAGTGTTTTTGTGGCAAAAAATCACTTGCCACTAAGACACAATGGCACTAAAAATCACAAAACGGAAATTTGTCGTACGCCCTGTAATTCCTATCTGTATTTTCGCTGAATACAAAAATCTTACCTTTGTAAAAAGATAATTTTAAAAAATATTTATAATGAAAAAACAAACTGCATTAAATACCATCAATGAATTTCCTAAAGAGTTTGATCTGGAGGAATTGCTTGAACGGCTTGTATTCATAGAGAAAGTGGAACATGGCATTGCGCAGGCGAAAAGCGGAAAAACCACCGAACACAACAAAGTAGTTGAAAGTTTCAGAAAAAAATGGTCAAGATAAGTTGGACACCGCTTGCACAGTACGACCTGAAGGAAATTGAAGCATACATTGCGCAGGATTCGCAGGCATACGCAATCATTACCGTTGAAAAAATATTTGACAGAACCTCCATTCTTGCAAAGCATCCGAAAAGCGGAAGAGTAGTTCCCGAATTTGAAAACGAAAATATCAGGGAATTGATAGAAGGCAATTACCGAATCGTTTACTTTATACTAAACAGCAAAGAAGTAATCATTTCCCGTGTTCATCACGCGGCACGATTACTGAAATGAAAACCTGCCTGCTTTTTCTTTTTGGATGCTTGTCCCCCTCTGGAGGGGGTTAGGGGGGAGGACTCAGATACAAACCAAAAAATTATCCCCCCTTTTTTCTTACATTTGGTTACTTTGCTGGAGACACTACTAAGAGAAGAATTAAGCAATTTTATTTCCAGATAAATATGAAATAATCTCTTCATCATCACAAGTTACTATTCCGCTTGCACGATTTTGACAGAAATAAGTTTGATATCCCGATGCTAACATTTCTTGCGCTATTTCTTTCGGTTCAGGATATTCATTATTATTATCCTTCTTAATATTTTTATGTTTTGGTAAAATGTAAGTGCACAACAGAAAATCAAAATCTTTAGCGATTGTCAACTTCAAAGTGTAATCATCATTTAAAAGA
Organism: Bacteroidota bacterium; assembly: GCA_016213405.1. Lineage (NCBI taxonomy): Bacteria > Pseudomonadati > Bacteroidota > Bacteroidota bacterium. Next base: position 2,266 of record JACRAM010000048.1, on the reverse strand, counting down.
GTGCCATCCCCCCATTTAAAATCACTTGCTGGTTTTGTATATTCATGTTCTTTATTTCCTATGATTCCAATAATTTTATTCCAATAGTTTTCTTTTATATTTTGTTTGCTATTGGGATTTATCCATATTGCTACTGCTCCCCACGAGCAAACGAATTTTTTGTTTCACCTTTTTTATAAATGCCTTCAGCCAACGCCAAGTTGCCAACCTGTTCTTTCAAAATATTTTCTTGAGAAAAATCAATTTCTTTTTTGAATGGAACAACTAATCCCTGTCCCACTTTGTTGTTGTATGCACTTGATAAAACCATTGTATATGTACATAATCTTGATGAAGAACATCTGCCATAGCTGACAGGCAAGGGGATTGGTTTTGTTTTGTCAATATTTAAATTGTCATTCCTCCATTTTTTTCTACGTTTACCTTTTGCTTTCTCTCCTTTCATGCAATTCTTTTCATCCTCCCAAAACAGAGAGCCGATAATGATGACACCTCCTTTTATTTCTTCTTTTTTCATAGAATAAAGTAAAGTTCTATTATGGTGTAAATGTAATCATCTTAAGTTTTGTTTTAAGAAATTGATTAGGTTTGAAGAGTGAGTTTGCCGTTAAAACAATGTGCTTTTTTATTTCTTATCCTCCCTCTTTTTGTTTACGGACAACAGAGGAAGATTGATAGTTTACAAACTCTACTCAAAAAAGATAAAGAAGACACCAGTAAAGTAATTCACCTAAATAAATTATCCTCGGAATATAAAAGTATTGGCAGTTACGATACTGCTTTATACTATAGTAACATCGCTCTCCAACTTTCGCAAAAGATAAATTTTGATAAAGGTATTGCAAATGCTTATGGTGGAATGGGAACTGTCTATTATTATCAATCCGATTATCCCAAAACATTAGAGTATTGGTTGAAAGCATTAAAGATTGATGAATCTTTAAATAATAAAGAAGGCATTACCAAACGCCTCGGCAACATCGGACTTGTCTATTATGAACAATCCGATTACCCTAAGGCATTGGACTATTATTTCAAGGCATTGAAGATGAATGAAGAACTTGGAAGAAAAAAAGGAATTGCAACGGTACTCGGCAATATCGGAATTGTCTATATGGAACAAGAGAATTACTCCAAAGCATTGGATTATTATTTCAAAGCATTGAAGATGGATGAAGAACTTGTTCGTGAGGACTCCTATGGAGGAAATAAAATTGGAATGGCAGCAGACCTCGGGAACATCGGAATCGTCTATAATGCACAAAGGGATTACCCTAAGGCGCTGAACTATTATTTCAAGGCATTGAAAGTGAAAGAAGAACTCGGAAATAAAAATGAAATTGCAAAAACTCTCGGCAACATCGGAATTGTCTATAAAGAACAATCCGATTACCTCAAAGCATTGGAATACTTTTTCAAGGCATTGAAAATGGCAGAAGAACTTGGAGATAAAAACCTAATTGCAATCTGGCTTGGCAACATCGGCTCGCTTTATACTGAAACAAAAAAATACGCAGAAGCAGAAAAATATTTATTAAATGCATTGAAACTCGATAAAGAAATAGGAGCACAGAATATGGAAAGGCAAGATGAAGAATATCTCACCGAACTCTACTCCAAAACCAACCGCTACCAACTTGCACTCGAGCATTACAAAAAAGCAATGGCATTAAAAGATACTTTGTTCAGCGCAGAAAAAAACAAAGAAATCACCCGCAAAGAAATGAACTACGAGTTTGAAAAGAAAGAAGCCGCGGCAAAAGCAGAAGCAGATAAACAAGCTGCCGTGGCAGAGGCAGAGAGTAGGAGACAGAAGATTGTATTGTACTTTGTACTTTGTACTTTGTTCATTGTACTTGTCTTCGCTGTTTTCATCTTCCGCGCCCTGCGCATAACGCAAAAACAAAAACAACTAATCGAACAGCAAAAGAAAATTGTAGAAGAAAAACAAAACGAAATACTCGCCAGCATCCGCTATGCGAAACGCATTCAGGATGCAATTCTTCCAACGGAGAAGTATATTCATAAAACCCTTGAACGGCTGAGAGCGAAAAATGCCGAAATAAATGCAAAGTAAACAATACACAATATACAATAGACATTATTCCGAATAAGGGTTTATGTACTTGATTTTAGATATATTACGAATGAAAAAAATCTTTAACACAGAGAACACTGAGCAGACAGATTCTGTGTTATCTCCAAATTTTTTTTGAAGATTTTTATATACTATTTCACTATTTAAAACTTTTCTATTTTTGCCCTT
>JACRAM010000047.1 GCA_016213405.1 Bacteroidota bacterium | reverse complement strand
TCGTTATCACTTGCTTTTGCCTTCGGCTTCCTCCGCACAATGCCTCGCAACATTGCACTTGCTTTCAGCTAACACTTCGCGTTATCAACGTGTGTTCGGGACTTGCACCCTATAGTAAAAGAACATGGATGGCGCACAATGAAAAACGCCTCTCAGAAATGAGGGGCGTTTTGTTTTTTAGCAATGCCACAATTAATGCATTGCCTGAGAAATAAATTCGCAACTTTCGAAGAAGAAAAACCGGTCAGTGCTCGAACAAAAAGAATTTGTATTTCCTTTTGCAAGTATCGTGAAACCACCAGCCCATATCGAAATCATACGATAGGTGAAGCCCGATGGTTGCTGTGTTAGTGAGATTATATGATTTCAGAGTCCCATCACTGTAAGATTTATACTTCATATCTCTTCCTCCACCTGTACTTATAATATCTGATAGTCCATAAGTCAACCGTATTCCTAAATCAAGAAGCCCGCCTCCGTCACCCCAAAGCGAATTGCCCCACCCAAGCACAAGCGAAAAATTAGTTTTCTCAAAATTACTTTTCATGTCCTGACCGGAATAACTGATGAGGGAAGAATTGTATGTTCCATGCGCATTCGCGAGTGTAGAAATTTTTATTCCCGCTTCAATGTATTTGAAATCTTTCGGAACGAAGTGAAGCAAAATCGGGAGTTCATAATAAGCAAGGTCGGTTCTGCCAGTCCATTTCATGCTGTCAATGTTGCTCGCTGTTTTCTGGCTGAGCGTAGAATAAAGTCCTTCCACAAAAATAGCACCCCACTGAGCGTAATGCGCGCCAACCATAATTCCTCCCGAACCTCCCCATGATGCTTTGTATTTAAGTCCCTTATCATTCAGTTGATTTTGATTTAACAGCCAGGCGGAGTTGAAAGTACCCCTCGCTCCAATCACAACCCATTGATTGATCTGATGAGATTGAGAAAAAGAAAGAATAGGGAGAAGAAAACCAAAAAGACACAGCAAGGATTTTTTTCATAGCACAAACTTATAGATTTATTGCATGTGTTTTTTCGCCTCCTTCACAAATCCTTCTGTGTCGAGCGGAGAAATCAAATATCCTTCTCCGTTTTTAAGCAGAATAAAAACACAATCGCAGGGAAGGTTTGCTCCCGAAACATGTTCAAACTTTCCTCTGAAGGCAATGGGAACGCTCATAAATTTATAGGGTGCAAACGATTTCGCCTGCTTTTTAAATGCTGAAATAATTTTTTCAATCGGATTCATGCTTTTTCCGCTTTCTCCGAAAAAAATGTTTGCTGTGTCTTTTTCGTTTTCTTTTTTTCGCAGCAGCATTAAACGTTCAGCCTGATCTTCTTTTAATTCATTGACCGACTCTATTTCACTAAATGACAGCAGATGTTTTTTTGTCCATCCGCGAAGCCTGATGCCCTCCTCTCCTATGCTATAAAGAACATTGGGTGGTGTTGTGATAAAACGCGCCATAAGAAAAAGCACAAAAGCAAAAATCGCCATGTAATAGCCGGTTGGATTTTGGGGAGAAGCCAGAAGGATGCCAAGTAAAAAAAACAAACCGCAGACAACATAAAGAATAACAATGTTTTTCTTCGAGCGGTTGGGCGGAAATATTTTTCCGTTCGATGTTTCTTCCACGAAACAAATATCGGAAATATAAAGGGCTTCTGTTAAATCTTTAACTTTGGGTTAAACTAAAATCAAACAGCATGAAAAACCTAGATGTTATCTCAAAAAGAATTTTCGTATCGGCAATTTCTGTAAGCATGATTTTGCTCTGCGCAAGTTTGCTGGTGTTTGCACTGAACACCATTCCGCAGGCAAAAGCAAATTCAAATTTGCCTTTTGCAAAACCATCTGAAGACCGGCTGACTAAGGTTGACATTTGGCCATTCGGAATAGTTGGCGGCAAAGCATATTGGATGGAATATAATGACAGCGGATGGAATTTTAGGAATTCAGATGTTTCTCTCTGGAAAAGCGCTGATTAGTTTAGGGATTTCTTTTTCGTCTTTATTGCCGCAACCTATCGTTTCGCGCTCTTGCTTACCTTCGGACATTAAGCAATATGAAAAACTTTTTTCAAAAAACTCCATTCTGGATTTTTTATCTGGTCGTTCTGTTTCTTTTTCTTATGCTGCTTTTTTCTGTCTTTCGTTACGCGCTTTTAAAATTAAATTTCTCTTCCGGCATTCCTGAAAATCTTTACAGCGATGCCCTTTCTCTTGGAATCAGCTATGACACTATGGTCTCTTCTTATCTGCTGGTAATTCCTTCCCTTTTGTTCTTTGTAGCGATGTTTTTCAATTATAATTCTCTTTGGTTCAGAAGAGTAATTACAATTTATTTTTCAATGGCACTTATTCTCGTCTTGCTTTGCTGTTGTGCGGATATTCCTTATTACATATTTACTGGCGCGCGGCTGAACAATGCAATTACAATGTGGACAGATACGCCCGGAGCAATGCTGGGATTTGTTTTTGAAAGCGCGGCTTTTTACCCTTACCTCGCGGTGTTTTTCGCGGGCATTCTTCTTTCTGTTTTATTTCTTCTCTTCCTTCAGAAAAAGATTTTGAGAAACGCTTTTGAGAGAAAATTTTCCGCGGGTAAAAAGATTTTTTCTTTTTTGTTTGTTGTAATTCTTCTTCTCATCGGAATCCGCGGAGGGTGGAGGGTCCGGCCTGTTGCCGTGCGTGACGCATTCGTTACTAATTATCCTTTCGTAAATATGCTTTCGCTGAATCCGCTTTTCTCTTTCTTCGATAGCATGACAAAAATAAATATGAATTATGTGGATAACGGAACCGCTATTAAAAATGTTCGCAAGTATTTGAATGTTGGTGATGCTTTTGATTCTCCCATCGCACGAAAAGTTTCTTTTTCAGATTCAGCAAGCAAGCCAAATATTGTGCTCGTGCTCATGGAAAGCATGAGCGCGGAAATGACCAATCTTTCTTCATCGGGGAAATCTTTTACTCCCAATCTTGACAGTATTTCAAAAAACTCTATTTCGTTTTCTAATTTTTATACCTGCGGAATGCATACCTGCAACGGATTGTATGGGGTGCTTTATTCGATGCCTTCTGTTCCCGGCATGCATCCGCTTTCAAATGTTTACACAGCCAATCAAAAGTTTTATGGCATGGCAAGTGTTCTGAAAGATAACGGGTACTCTACAAGTTTTTTCTGTACACACTTTGAGGAATTCGACAACATGGGATTTTTTCTTCGCAACAATGGCTTTGATACTTTTTTCAGCGCTAAAGAATATAAATCCGACTTAAGCGAAGGAATGTTTGGCGTATCGGATGAGACCCAGTATGCTTTTGCTTTCAACAAACTAAATGAGTTTTCAAAATCAGAGAAACCATTCTTCGCGGCTATGCTTACCATCAGCACACATGAGCCGCCTGTGTTTCCGAAAAAAACTTCTTGTAAAGAACCCTGCGCCAAGAGCGCAGGGCGTTATTATTTTATTTTTCACAATTCAAAAAGTTTCAACTGCTTGACATCATTATGACGACCTTGATTACGAATATAATTCTCAATCGTCTTTTTACTTCCTCGACCGC